>NZ_JBSGBN010000001.1:0-236829 GCF_053601275.1 Streptomyces sp. NPDC004752
GTGGTGCGCCACCGGGTTTGGGGGCGGGGGCCTATTCCCCGTAAACCCCGGGGCCCGGGGCCCGCGGGGCCCCCCCCCCCCCCCGTGGCGGGCGGACTCCCGGCGATCTCACGCTCGGATCGTGACCAGCTTCTGACCGTTGTCGGCGACGATCTCGAAGTGCTCGATGGCACCCGGGGACATGGGGACCGCCCCTGGGACCGTGGTGCCGGAGGGGTACTCGCCTGCCCGCCAGGTGGCGCCGTCCGCCCGGACCCCGCCGGACCCGACTGCCTGCAGTCGGCAGGTGATCCCGGCGGGTGCCCCCTTGGCGGAAACCTGTAGGACGCTGCCCCAGGCAGAGGGCGAGACCTTCACCGAAGCGGAGACGCCGGTGGTGGGATCGTGTCCGGAGAAGGTGCGCAACGGAGCCGGGGTGGTGGGTCCGGGCGGCGTCGCCTCACTGCCCACGGACCCGATGGCCGCCAGCCAGGTGCCGCCGACCGCTCCCGCGAGGAGCATCAGGGAGGCGGCGGCGCCGGCCAGTTGCAGCCGCCACGTCTTGCGGCGCCGGGCCGCGGCCTGCTGCAGCAGTCTCTCCAGCACCCCCACCTCGCGTGCCTGCGGCACCCCAGCCGCGGCGGGCCGCGCGTGCGGAGAGCCCTGCGCGCTTTCGGCTGCCCGTGCCACCAGCCGGTCGGCCAGCTCCGCGTCGGCCGCCGACACCGCCTGGCCTGCGGCTTCCATCGGGGTCACCGTCGCCAGCAGCGCGGGCAGTCCCGTCAGCTGAGCGTGTTCGGCCCAACACTGGGCGCATTCCGCGAGATGGGCGCGCACCCGCTCCGCTTCCGCCGAGGGCAGTGTGTCCAGGACGTATGCTCCCAGCGCCAGCCGGAGAGCGTCGTGCTCCGTACTCATGGTCGCCACCTCCTGCACGCCACGGTCATGGCTCGATCCCCCGCTCCTGGAGCGCCAGCCGCAGGGCGTGCAGGGCGTAGTACGTCCGTGACTTCACGGTGCCCAGCGGGATGCCCAGCACCCGTGCGGCCTCTGTCATGGTCCGGCCGTGGTAGTAGGTCTCCAGTAGGACCGCGCGGTGGTCCGGGGACAGCGTCCGGAGCGCGTCGGCCACCGCCCAGCTCTGCAGTGCCTGCTCGATCTCGTCCTCGCCGGGTGTCTGCTCGGCGGCCCGCTCCAGCGCCTCGCCGCCGGCCTCGGCCGGCCTGGCCTGCCGGGCCCGGTGGGCATCGATGACCAGGTGCCGGGCGACCGTACACAGCCATGCCCGGGCCGGGCCTCGTGCGGGGTCGAACGCGGCGGGATGCTGCCACGCCCGCAGCAGTGTCTCCTGCACCACATCCTCCGCCCATTGCCGGTCTCCCGAAGTCAGCCGAAGCGCGTAGTGGAACAGGGGCCCGGCGTGCTCGGCATAGAGAGTGCGCAGCAGTTCCTCGTCCGCGGTCGAAAGGGCCCCTTTCCCAGAGACACGGTTCGCGGAGCGATCCGGATCGGTCCTTTGACCACGTTTTCGGGAGCTCCAGGGCATAAGGGGATCATCGCGCACATTTACTGCTTTGTCTCGTGACGCTCTGTGTGGTCGCAGTGACACCCACAGGCAATGAGGGCGTCACGCACCTGCAAGGCGTCACGACGCCACGGGGGCCGTGCATACGGAGGGCCGGAGAGCCGGCCGATCCGCGACACCCCAACGAAGTGTCGAGAAAAGTGCATATCGACTGAACCAAGCGACCCCCGCCATCCGTGGACTCAGGCAAAAGCTGATCCGTACGACATTTCCCGCTCATTTCCCCAAACAGGGATCACCGGCCCACGGCGCATCACTCCTGGGCCGCTGCCGGGGAACTGCCGTATGCCGCCTGCAATTTCGAGGAACGAACACCATGCACCTGAACCTTCGTACACCAGGCCGGCGAGCACGCGTTGCTGCTGGACTTGCCGTCGCCACCGTCGCCACTGTCGGCGCGTTGGGGCTCCTGAGCGCATGTGGCCAGTCGTCGCATTCCTCGGCCGCCGGCGCCGGCGCCGTCACACCTGGACGGGGTCAGCATCAGACGGCCGGGATGCCCGGTGCCTCCGGACCGGGAAACGCGGCGGGCTCCGCTCCCGGCGCCTCGCCCATGCCCAGCATGAGCATGCCCATGAGCCCCCCGAGCAGGGATGCGTCGACCGCTCCGGTGACCGGGGACGCCGTGGCGATCAAGAACTTCGCATTCTCCCCGACCACGCTCAAGGTCAAGGTGGGCACGACGGTGACCTGGACCAATCAAGACACCGACGCCCACACCGTCACCAGCTCCGGAGCGGGCGGTCCATTGCACTCGGCCGCCTTGGCCACCCATGCCACCTACAGCTACACGTTCACCAAGCCCGGCACCTACGCCTACCTCTGCACCGTCCATCCGTTCATGACCGCCATCGTGGAGGTGACCCGATGACCGAATACCACGACAGCGTCGACCCGGCGCCGGTGGGCGATACCGAACAGCCCGCCGGGCCGAACGGCATGACTCGACGCCAACTCCTGCGGCACGCGGGGTGGTTCGGCGGGGCTGTGGTGCTGACCGTGGCCGGTGGAGAGGTGATCAGCCACATCGCCGACTCCCGGAACACCGCTGCCGCCGCGGCGGCAGGCGGCACGACGTCACACGGCGCACTGCGCTTCGTGCAGGTCTCCGACAGCCATATCGGCTTCCAGGGCCCGGCGAACATGGACGTGGCCGGCTCCTTCACCGAAGCGATCCACCAGGTCAACTCGCTCGGATTCCGGCCCGACTTCGTCATGCACAGCGGCGACCTCACCCATCTGTCAACGGCGGCACAGTTTGACCAGGTCAGGCAGATGATGACCGGTATGCAGACGGATCACGTCTTCACCGTGCCGGGCGAGCACGACTCCATCGGCGACGCCGGCCGCGCCTACCGGCAGACCTTCGGCAAGGGCACGCTCGGCGACGGCTGGTACAGCTTCGACACCCATGGCGTGCACTTCATCGCCCTGGTCAACACCCTGAGCCTGGAGAAGCTCGGTCACCTCGGCAACGAGCAGATCGAATTCGTCCGCAGGGACCTCGCGGGACTGTCGTCGGACACCCCCGTCGTGGTCTTCAGCCACATCCCGCTGTTCGCCATGTACCCGAAGTGGGGCTGGAGTACGGACGATGCGTTGCGGGTCATCGCGCTCCTGCGCCGCTTCTCCTCGGTCACCTGTCTCAACGGGCATGTCCACCAGCTGTTCACGAAGACAGAGGGCAATATCACCTTCCACTCCGCCACCACCACGGCCTACCCGCTGCCGAAGCCGGGCCGGGCTCCCGCCCCCACCCCCCAGGTCGTCCCCGCCCGACACCTCAAGGACGCCCTCGGCATTCGCACCGTCGGCTACCGGCAGGGCGACCGGGAGCTGGCGATCAAGGATGAGAGGCTGGCATGAGCACCAGAAGGCTCCTCGCCCCGGCCCTGCGCTGGGCGATCGCCGCCACGCTCGCCGCGAGCGGATACATCCACGCCCGGCTCTACGTCGACGAGTACCGCTTCATCCACATCGTCGGCCCCCTGTTCCTGCTCCAGGCGAGCGTCTCCTTCGCGGTCGCCGCCCTGCTGCTGATCGGGATGCCGCCGTTGCTCAGGATCGCTGCCGCCGGTGTGGCCCTGGGCGCCCTCGGCGGCTTCGCGGCCTCACGCACCGTAGGCGTCTTCGGATTCACCGAACACGGCCTGCAGCCCGTCCCACAGGCTCTGCTCAGCCTCCTGGCCGAAACCGGCACGCTGCTGCTCCTCGCCGCCTGGCAGGCAGCCGTGACCGGACAACACCGCGCTGCCGGGCCTCCTGTCAAGGCACCCGTCCAAGACCGGCCCACCACCCGCACACCAAAGGAGTATTCCCCGTGCCACCGCGACCGCGCCCAGCAACCCCCGGGCTGAGCCCGCATCTACGCGAACTGAGCGACACCGTGCGCGCCCTGCTCGGACTGGACGACGACACCGCCGTCATCATCCGCCAATTCGCCCACACCGAACCCGGCCGGCCCTCGCTGGAAACCGTCGTCGCCGTGCTGTCCATGGACGGCGAGGCCCACCACTGGACACTCCACCGCCCCGCCGGTCGGATCACAGAGAACGACCTTCGGGCCACTCTGCTCCACCACCGGCCGAACTGACCAGAACCGTGCTGCCGCCCGGCGGTGTGTTCCTGGGCCCGGCAGGCCGACGCCGACACGACGAGCGCGACGACCGCCTTGCTTCAGCTCCGAGCTGGAGGACTGGACGCGCTGGAGATGGCGCCATGCGGCAGAAGATCAAGAAGGACGCCGACCTCATTCATCATTCCGACCGTGGGTCGCAACACGTGTGTATTGGGTCGCAACACGTGTGTATGCGGTACACGGAGCGTCTCGCACTGGAGCATCTGGTTGAGGTGGGGCGGAGTCCGTTGTACGGGCAGGTGGGGCGGCCGGAGTTGGTGTATCGGTGGGTGCGGAGTTGAGCCGGGTGTTCAGGCTCCGGGAGTGCCCAGCGCGACGCCGAGCGGACGAACGCCGGACACGTCCGCCGGGCACGTTCCGTCGAGCGGCGGTCCCATAGGCGGCGACGGACGATGGAGGCGGTTCGGCGTTCACGGGGCGGGGCCGGGCTCGCCCAGCGGCCATTCGGGCCTGTGGCCGCCGCTGGTATGGGTTCAGCCGGTGGGAACCGGTGGTGTGCCGGGCCGGGGTTCAGCCGGTGGTGTCCGCTGCCTCGGCCGGTCGGGGCTGGGCGGACCAGTAGGCGGCGGCGTGTGCCAGGGCACGGCCCTCCAGGGCGGTGACCATACGCTCGAACAGGTGCACGGCGGCCGGACCGCTCCAGCCCTCGGTGAGCACCTGGGGCGGCAGGCCGGGGTCACGGAACGGCAGCTTGCGCCAGTGGTCGACGACCGACAGATAGGTGACAAAGGCGTGCTGCCCGTCCACGAAGGCAGCCGTGGCCAGGCGGTCCGCCTCGGCCGCGTAGTCCGCGAGGAAGGCGCGGTAGCGCCGGTCGATGCCGTCGAGGTCCCAGCCGCTGCGGACCATCGCCGCGAGGTCCTGCCCCGCAACGTAGCCCCCGACGAAGACGGCGCACTGCTGCGTAAGGTCCAGTTCGGCGATGGCGCGCTGGGCGGACGGCAGCATCCGGGCGGGGGCTACCCACACCGCCGAGCCTATGTTGCCGAAGCCGAGCGAGGTCAGGTGCGCGGTCAGCTGGTGGCGCTTGGCGCGGGCGGATTCGGGCACGGAGAAGTTGACGAGGCACCAGCCGTCGCCCAGATCGGCCGGTTGCCGGGCGTGCCAGATCACCTCGTCGCCGGCGGCGAGTGCCTCCAACGCGGCCGGAGTCAGGACGTAGCCCCGCATGCCGGAACGGGTCTCCGGCTCCAGCCATCCGCGCTTCTTGAGACGGAAGACCGCGGTCCGGACGCTGGAGGCGTCCAGGCCGGCCTGGGTCAGCAACTCGACCGTGCCCGCGATGGGCATCCAGTTTCCCATCTTGCGGACCACGGCGCCGAGGAAGCTCACCAGCACCGTCCGGGACCGGCGGGTGGCAACGGCGGGGCTGGTGTCCTTGGTCTCGCTGGTCTCGCTCATCTGCCTGAGTATGGCGCACGCTCCGCCGCAGGTCGTACGGCCCCTTCCAGCACGGCGACCCATTCCTCGGGCCATGGGCTGCCGGCCGCGCCGTCGGCGTGCCCGCGGTCGATGTGGGCGGTGACGAAACTGCCGCGGGCAGCCCGTCGGCCCGGCCGCCCGCGGAACTCCTCGCCCCAGACCTCGAAGGCGAAGGTCATCGAGGCGGTGCCGATACGGACCAGCTCCACGAGGGTGCGCACAGCCTGGCCGAAGAAGAGGGGCGCCTCGAAGTCCACCTCGTAGCGGACGCGGGGTGCGGCCGGGAAGTAGTCGTGGAGGCCCAGCTCGTGCATGAGCGTAGCCTCCGCGGCCTCCACGAATCGCACGACGGTGCTGTTGTGGTAGATCCCTGCCGCGTCCGTGTCGATCCACTCGATGCGCGACCGGTGCACACCGACCGGGTACGGGCCGCCCGGCGACGCACCCACCGCAGACACCGAGCCCGGACCGTGTGCACCGACCCGATACCCGTCCCCCGGCGAGGTCTCCACCACAGGCGCCGAGCCCGGCCGGTGCACACCGACCGGATACCCGTCCCTTGGCGAGCCGGTCATGCGGATACCCGCTCCGTCGCCGCATCCGCGGTCCGCGGTTTCCACCGCAGGTGCACGGGCGCGCCGGTGCCCTCGCGCAGCAGGGACAGCCGTGGCGGGATCTTGTCGGTGCGCGCGGCCGGCGGTTTGCGTCGGCCGGCCGCCCACTGCACCGGCCACTGCGCTCCCGCGCCCCGGTACTCCTGCTCGGCCGCGGCCTGCAGCGTCCACTGCGGGTTGTACAGATGGGTGCGGCCCAGGGCGCACAGGTCGGCGCGTCCGGCGAGCAGGATCGAGTTCACGTCGTCGTACGAGGAGATGGCGCCCACCGCGATCACCTTCACCCCGGCCGGGCCCGCCGCCTTGTGGCGGATCTTGTCGGCGAAGGGGGTCTGGTAGGAGCGTCCGAAGGCCGGCTTCTCGTCCTTGGTGACCTGCCCGGAGGAGACGTCGATGGCGGCGGCGCCGTGCTCGATGAACGCGCGGGCGACGTCCACGGCGTCGTCGTCGGTGTTGCCATCGGGGACCCAGTCGGTCGCCGAGATACGGACGGTCACCGGGATCTTGGCCGGGACGGCGCGGCGTACCGCGTCGAACACCTCCAGCGGGAACCGCAGCCGGTTCTCCGGGCTGCCGCCGTACTCGTCGGTGCGCCGGTTGGCGACGGGCGAGAGGAAGGACGACAGCAGGTAGCCGTGCGCGGCGTGCACCTCGACGAGGTCGAAGCCCGCCCGCACCCCGCGTTCGGCGGCGGCGACGAAGTCGGCGACGACCTGGTCCAGGTCCTCGCGTGTGGCCTCGCGCGGGATGTGGCAGCCGGGACCGTAGGGCAGCGCGGAGGGACCGATCACCTCCCAGTCGTCCGCGCCGAGCGGCTCGTCCATGCCGTCCCACATGAGCCGGGTGGAGCCCTTGCGCCCCGAGTGGCCGAGTTGCAGGCCGATCTTCGCAAAGCTGCTGCGGTGCACGAAGTCGGTGACGCGCTCCCATGCCTGGCGCTGTTCCTCGTTCCACAGCCCCGGGCAGCCCGGGGTGATCCGGCCCTCGGGCGAGACGCAGACCATCTCGCTCATCACCAGGCCGGCTCCGCCGAGTGCCTTGGACCCCAGGTGCACCAGATGGAAGTCGCCGGGGACGCCGTCCACCGAGGAGTACATGTCCATCGGGGAGACGATGACGCGGTTGCTCAGTTCCAGCTCGCCGATGCGGACCGGCTGGAACATCGCCGGGGCGATGCCGGGGGCCTGCTGGTTCCTGGCGAACTCGTTCTCCATCAGGGTGGCGAACTCGGCGTCGCGTTCCTTGAGGTTCTCGAAGGTGATCCGGCGGGACCGGGTGAGCAGGTTGAAGACGAACTGGGCCGGGTCCTGGCCGGCGTACATGCCGATGTTCTCGAACCACTCAAGTGACGCCTGCGCGGCCCGTTGGGTCGACTCGACGACGGGTTTGCGCTCGCTCTGGTATGCCTCCAGCGCCTCGGCCACGGTCGGCCGCTCGTGCAGGCAGGCCGCCAGTGCGAGGGCGTCCTCCATGGCGAGCTTGGTGCCGGAGCCGATCGAGAAGTGGGCGGTGTGCGCGGCGTCCCCGAGCAGGACGACGTTGCCGTCGAACCAGCGCTCGTTCCGCACGGTCGTGAAGTTGAGCCACTTGGAGTTGTTGGTGAGGACCTGGTGGCCCTTCAGCTCCTCGGCGAAGATCTCGGCGATCCTGCCGACCGCGTACTCGTCCGACACGCCCGGAGCGAACACATGCGCCTCGGTCCGGTCGAAGCCGGCGCGGCGCCAGACGTCCTCGTGCATCTCGACGATGAACGTGGAACCGGAGTCCGAGTAGGGGTAGCCGTGGATCTGCATGGTGCCCCACTCCGTCTGCTTGACGAAGAACTGGAACGCCTCGAAGACCAGGTCCGTGCCGAGCCAGATGTACTTGTTGCGCCGCCGGTCGAGCGTCGGCCGGAACACGTCGGCGTACTTGGCGCGGACGGCGGAGTTGAGCCCGTCCGCGGCCAGAACCAGGTCGTACGACTCCCGCAGTCGGGGCACGTCCGGCGCCTCGGTCCGGTAATGGACGGTGACGTCGAGTTCGGCGGCCCGCTGCTGCAGGATCTGCAGCAGTTCCTTACGGCTCATCGCCGCGAAGCCCTGCCCGCCGACGGTGAACGCATGGCCGTTGAACTCGATGTCGATGTCGGTCCAGCGGGCGAACCGGCTCTCCATCGAGGCGTGGACGACGTCGTCGGCGTTGTCGATGCCGCTGAGGGTCTCGTCGGAGAAGACGACGCCGAAGCCGAAAGTGTCGTCCGGCGCGTTGCGCTCCCAGACGGTGACCTCGTGGGCCGGGTCGAGCTGCTTCATCAGGGCGGCGAAGTACAGGCCCCCGGGGCCGCCGCCGGCGATGGCGATCCTCATGCCGAATCCTCCACGGTCGTACGGAGTTTGACGGGCTGGAGCTTGAAGGCGTGGGACTTGGAAGGGGGGAGCGGGACGGGGTGGTGCGGGAGAGGGCGGAACGTGAGGGGGCGGTGCATGGGGAGGCGGTGCGTGCGGAGGTGGATCGTGAGGGGGTGGTGCGTGCCACCGCGACTGCGCGGCGACGCGTCTACGACGCGCACAGCACGCGGATGCCCGGCGAAGGAAGCGTCGAGCGTGGTGGCCGGGGCCGCCTGACAGGTCATCGGTGTCCTTCCTGGGAGGTGCGGATCATTCCTTCCTGGACCACGGTGGCCAGATGGGTGCCGTCCGGGGTGAAGAAGCGTCCGGCGGCGAGGCCGCGGCCGGCGTCGGCCGCCACGGCCTGCTGGGCGTAGAGCAGCCAGCCGTCCGCCGCGCCCGGCTGCTGCGGGCGGTGGAACCACATCGCGTGGTCGAGGCTGGCCGTGACCAGCCCCTCGCGCGCCCACGGCAGGCCGAGGACCCGGAGCACGGGCTCCAGGATCGTGTAGTCGCAGACGTAGGCCAGGGCCGCGGTGTCCCGTTGCGCGTCGGTGAGACCGTCGACGGGACGCAGAGCGTCGAACGGCTTGACCCAGACCGCCTGGTGGGCCACCGGTTCCCCGTCGACGGTGAGGTAGACCGGGCCCGGCACGTGCCGCATGTCGAAGCTGCGCCCGAAGGACCAGTAGACCTTGGAGCTCTCGGTCATGGTCTCGCCGCTCAGGTCCGCGAGGTACTCGGCGGAGCTGGGCAGTTCCTCCGGGCCCGGCAGGCCGGCGGTGGTGAGCCAGTCGGGCGGTCCGGCGGCGTAGCCGGCGCCGGGCTCGCCGGCCGCGAAGTTGGCCAGGCAGACGTAGAGCGGCTTGCCGTTCTGGTAGCCGCGGACCTGGCGGGTCGCGTAGCTGCGGCCGTCGCGCAGCAGCTCCACCTCGTAGCGCACCTTTTCTCCGATCTCGGCGGGGCGCATGAAGTAGGAGTGCGTGGAGTGCAGCGCCTTGCCGTCGTCGACGGACCGCATGGCGGCGGTGGCCGCCTGGGCGACCAGGTCGCCGCCGTATGCCTTGGGCCACGGGCAGGGCTGGGTGACCGCCGTGAACGCGAGGTCGAAGTGCTCGGGATCGGCCGGGGTGAGGTCGACCGCGGCGCTGAAGAACTCTGACGTGGCGGCGGTCATCAGGGCCGGTCCAGCCAGTGGCGCAGCTCCGCGTCCGGGACCTCGGGGAGATTGACCACGATGTTCTCAGGGGTGCGGGTGGTCATCCAGGTCAGCGGGTGGTTGCGGTCGAGGTTGCACTCGACGTGGGGCATGAACGGTGGGACGAAGACCCAGTCGCCCTCGGACATGTCGATGTAGTCCTCGAACTTTTCGCCGAAGTAGATCCGGGCGCGGCCGGAGAGGACGTAGCCGCCGGTCTCGGCCTGGCCGTGGTGGTGGGGCACGGAGCGGTAGCCGGCGTCGTTGCTGACCTTGCCGTACCAGAGCCGGGTGGCCGGGGTGTGCTGGATGCTGACGCCGGAGATTCGGGTGGCGCCGGCGGACTGCCCGGTGTCGCCCGGTTCGTCACCGGCCCGGGTGACGACCGGGACGACCAGGCCGCTCTCCGTGGCGTACATCGAGTTGTCGCCCTCAAGGAGGTACGAACTGTAGTCGGCCGCGTTGCCGGGAGTGGGATCCATGGGAGCTCCTCGTCGTGGGTGGGGCCGGTCGGCGTCAACCGGCGAAGCGGACGGTGTTGCGCAGAGTGCCGATGCCGGGGATCTCGGTCTCGACGAGGTCGCCGTCGGAGAGGAAGCGCTTGGGCTCCCGGGCCACTCCGACGCCGCCGGGCGTGCCGGTCAGCACCAGGTCGCCGGGCCGCAGCACGGTGAAGGCCGAGACGTACGCGAGCAGCTCGGCCGCGTCGAAGACCAGGGTCTTCGTGTTGTCGCGCTGCATCTCCTCGCCGTTGACCCGGCAGATCACGGCCGCACCGGCGGCCGGGTCGAACTCGTCCGGAGTGACGACCACGGGGCCGACGGGACAGGAAGCGTCCCATGCCTTGCCCTGGAACCACTGCAACGTCCGGTACTGCCAGTCGCGCACCGAGATGTCGTTCGCCACCGTGTAGCCGGCGATCCCGGCGAGCGCGGTGGCCCGGTCGGCGCCACGCAGCGTCGCGCCCACCACGACGGCGAGTTCCGCCTCCCAGTCGAGCTGGAGACCGCTCGGCAGGACCACGTCGTCGTGCGGGCCGGTGAGTGTGTCGGCGTACTTGGCGAAGAGCGTGGGGAACTTCGGGAGTTCGCGACCGGTCTCACGGATGTGGTCGGCGTAGTTCAGGCCGCAGCAGATCACCTTGCCGGGGGCGGGCAGGGGCAGCACGGGGACGGCGTCGTGGAGCACCTCACCGTCCGGATCGGCCGCCCGGTCCGGCGAGGCCGTCGCCAAAAACGCCGACAGGTCGGGGGCCGGCAGCGCCCGCCAGACGTCCCCCTGGAACACCGCGGCGGTCGTTCCGGCCGCATGTCGGACGGTCCCGAGGCGCATGGACGTTCCTCTCCTGAGTTACTGACATCCACCATCTACATTTCATTATTTCTACGACCGTCATGATGATGTCAATAGATGGATGTTACGGTGGCGGCCAGACAGCAGCCCGCACCGCAGGAGTTCTCCATGGCGACCTTCTCTCCCCCTGTGCCGGTCAACCCCGCGTCCCTGGCCAAGCCCAGCGGCTACTCCCACGGGACGCTCAGCGGCAACACCCTTCACCTGGGCGGCCAGACGGCCCTCGACCAGGAGATGAAGATCGTTCCAGGCGGCATCGTCGAGCAGTTCCGCCAGGCGTTCGGCAATGTGCTCGCGACGCTGGCGGAGGCGGGCGGGATCCCGCAGGACCTGGTCAGCGTCACCCTCTACCTGACCGACATCCCCGACTACCAGGCGCACGGCAGGGAGATCGGGCAGGTCTGGCGCGAGCTCGCGGGGCCGGTCTACCCCGCCATGGCCGGCATCGGCACCACGGCGCTCTGGCAGCCCGAGGCCCTGATCGAGATCGTCGGCGTCGCGGTCATTCCCGACGACCGCCTGATCCGGCCCACCGCTTCCTGAACGCGGCCGGACCCGGGCCGCTTTCCACCCATTTTTCGCGGCCCGGGTACGGCCCGTGCCCGCCTCCTGGATACCGGCGCGACGGCGTCCCGCCAGGAGAGCGCCAGGTGACCGCCGGGTGGGACATCGGATCGATCAGCCGGAACCCGCGACTCCCAAGGCCCCGGAATCCGCAGTCCGCAGACGGCGGCTCAGCCGCGTCGGGCGTTCGGCCCGCTTCGGCGTGGACCTGCACGGGTGGCCGCCTGCGCGGAGCTCGGCGTGCACCCCGAACCGGAACGCGGAGCACCTGATCCCCCGCACCACGACGATGGACACGACCCCGCCACAGGCCGCCACGGCCCGCGGTCCGCAATCGGCCCGGAACACCGCGGACCGAATGACCGCCACCGGCACGGGGTGCGCCGGCACCTGCCCCACCGGCGCAGAACACCGCCACCGAAAGACCGCCACCGGCGCAGGGGTGTGACAGCACCTGCGCCGGTGGCGGGGAACGGTGTCAGACGCTGACGACGGCGGCGAGTTCGCTGCTCAGGGTCGCCCCGTCCTCGTCGGCCAGCGCGGCCGTGCGGAGCCCGGAGAGCCGGGCGGCCGCGTCGCTCCGGCCGGCCAGCGCGCGGGCGGCGGTCATGATCTGGTCGAAGCTGCCGGTTCCGTGTTCGTAGGTCGCGCCATACCCCTTGAGCAGTCCCTGGCACTCGACGATCTCGCAGGCGAGGTCCGGCTCGCTGCCGGCCACGTCCAGGGCCGTCCGCATCCACTGCTCGATGGCCGCCTGCTCACGGACATACCGCAGGGAGCGGGGCCGCAGGGGCCGCATTCGGGCCAGGACGGCGAGCTGGGTGTAACCGGTGATCGAACTGGTGTTGACGGTCATTCCCTTGTGCGTCGCGGCGCGGACGAGGCGCTGGAACGCCTTCGAGTGGCGCAGCATCGCGCCGAGCCAGGCCGGCAGCGTGTCGGTGATCTCGTCGATCTGCGGGTGGAGGTATTCGCGCACCTGCATGAGCTGATCGGGTTCGGCGCGGGCCTCGTCCCGGATCCGGGTCATGCGATGCCGCCGGATCTTCTGCAGGGCCACCTGGATGGTGTCCTGGTAGCACATCCACAGCGCCAGGTGCCGGGCCGCCTCAAGGGTCAGCCGTGCGCCGCCCTCGGGGTCCGGGTCGACGGCGGCGAAGGCCCGGACCCGGTCCAGGTACAGCCGCGCATAGGCCGGGTTCTGGTACATCGCCGTCCTGACCAAGCCGTGCAGGACCATCGACCGGGCCGCCGACGGCAGGCCGGTCACCTCCTCGGCCAGAGGTCGCAGGGCGGGGCCGACCAGGGATCCCGGCTCGGTGGCGGCGATCCGGTTCCGGCGGGCTTCCTCCTTCTCCTTGCGTTCCTCGGGGGACACCGGCCGGGGCCCGATGGTGATGTCCACCGGCTGGGACGTGCCGGGTGTGCTCGGTCGGGCGGCGGCGAAGCCTCCGGCGAAGGCCCGCAGCGACTGGTCCACGGCCTTGCCGAAGTCCCGGATCGGCTGTTCGAACTGCGCGCGTGTGAACGGCAGAGCCCCGGAGCCGGCGAGCGCGCCGAACAGGGAGGCGCTGATGACGCTGCGCGCCTGCTCGGCGATCGCCATGAAGTCGGCCGAGACCAGCTGCTTCGAGCCTTGTTGCACGGCGGTCAGCAGCGCGGTGCTGTCGACCCTGCCATCGCCCATGGCGATCCGTTCGTCGATCGAGTACACCCGGTTCGTCGACGTGATCAGGGTGGTCCGGTCCGGGGTGGAGAACCCGCGCTGGACCGCGCGGCCGGCCTCCATGAGTTCGGAGGCGATGACGATGTCCACCTCGCCGGGTGTCGGGAAGACACTGAGCACCGGCTCGTCGCGTCCGGACCGGTCCGCGGCGGCGTCGGCCGGAAGCGGCGGGTAGATCTCGACGTAGTACACGGTCGCCCCGGTGCGCTGGGCGACACCGGCCACCGAGGTGGTCTGGGCGAAGTAGTCGGCATGCTCCGCCACCGCCACGATCCAGTCGGCGAGGACGCCGCCGCCCTCGCCGCCCATGGCGAGGATCGCCAGTGTGATGGGGCGTCGGCCGGTGTACCAGCTTGACATCAGGCCGCCTCCAAAGTGGCCGCGCGGCGCTCGACGCCGCGCCCGAGTACGGAGATCCACCAGGTGCGCAGCCGTGCCAGCGCACGGTCCACGCGGGTGGGGTTGTAGACGACGTCGGTGCGGTAGAACGAGGGGCACAGCACGGCGGCGTGCGCGTTCTCCCCGCACACCCCGCAGCCGACGCAGCTGTCCAGCACGGTGGCGATGGGGTCCGTCCGCATCGGGTCGGGGTTGGCGGTGATGGTCAGCGAGGGGCAGCCGGAGATCCTGATGCAGGCGTGGTCGCCGGTGCAGGTCTCCGGGTCCACCCCGAAGCGTTCCCGGACCACCCGTTTGCCTTCCTTGATCGCCTTGGCCCGCTGGGGTTTGACCCGTCGTTGCCGGTTGAGCTGGCACTCGCTCTGCATCACGAGGACCTTCGGACCCGGCTCGTCCGTGGTGAGCGCCTCGACGAAGGTGTCGCGGACCGTGCCGACGTCGTAGGTGTTGTCGATCGTCTTGGCCCAGCTGACGCCGACGCCCCGGACGGCCTTCTCGATCGGATGCCTGGTGGATCTGGTCGGGACGTCGGCGTGTGAGGAGGGGACGTCCTGGCCGCCGGTGGCCGCGGCGTAGTCGTTGTCCACGACGACCAGCAACTGGTCGTTCCTGTTGAACACCGCGTTGCTGACACCGCTGGTGAGCCCGTTGTGCCAGAAGCCGCCGTCGCCCATCACCGCGATCGTGCGGCGGTCGGTGTCCTTGGAGTTCAGCGCCGCCGCCCCGGCCGACCCCAGACCGTAGCCCATGGTGGTGGCGCCCAGGTCGAACGGCGCGTTGACCGCGAACAGGTGGCAGCCGATGTCCGCGCTGATGTGGTGCTTGCCGGTCTCCCTCTCGGCGAGTTTGAGTCCGCTGAAGATCGGCCGCTCCGGACAGCCGGTGCACAGGCCGGGCGGGCGGGGCCGGACCGTCTGCGGGTCGACCGGGGTGCCGAACGGGCCGGCGGCGGCGTCGGCCGGACGCAGCAGCGCGGGCTCGTGGGTGATGGCCTGCGGCAGGTAGGTGCGGAGGAATGCGTGGACACCGCGGGTGACGACCAGGGAGGTGTACTCGCCGCCGGCGGCGAGCATGTCCTTGCCGTGCAGCTTGGTGGGCACCTCCGCCCGGCGCAGGATGGCGTTGAGGTTCTGTTCGATGTAGTCGGGCTGGCCCTCCTCGATCATCAGCACGGCTCTCTTGCCGGCGCAGAAGTCGATGATCTCCTGGTCGACGACCGGATAGGTCACGTTCATCACGTAGAGCGGGACCTGGGTGTGACCGAACGCGTCGGAGCAGCCGAGCAGTTCCATCGAGCGGTTCAGCGTGTTGTACAGCCCGCCCTGGACGATGATTCCGACGTCGGCCAGGTCGTTGCCGAACACTTCGTTGAGTCCGCGTTCGGTGATGAACCTGACCGCGGCGGGCCAGCGGTCCTCCAGCTTCTCCTTCTCGTGCGCGAAGCTGGCCGGCGGCAGCACGATCCGGCTGGTGTCCCGGACCGGCCGCTGCATCGCCTCGGTCACCGTCAGCGGGGGCCGCTTGTTGTCCTTGGCCTCGAACGCGCCGTGCAGATGGCAGGAGCGCAGCCGCAGCTCCAGGAAGACCGGGGTGTTGCTCGCCTCCGAGAGCTCGAAGCCGGCCTCGACGGCGTCGACGATCGCCGAGATGTTCGGCCGCGGATCGAGCAGCCACATCTGTGACTTCATCGCGAACGCGTGCGACCGCTCCTGCATGATGCTGGAACCCTCGCCGTAGTCCTCGCCGAGGATGATCAGTGCGCCGCCGGTGACCCCGCCGCTGGCCAGGTTCGCCAGCGCGTCCGAGGCGACGTTCGTGCCCACGGTCGACTTCCAGGTCACCGCTCCGCGCAGGGGGTAGTGCACCGACGCGGCCAGCATGGCGGCCGCCGTGGCCTCCGAGGCGCTGTTCTCGAAGTAGACCCCGAGTTCGTCGAGGACCTCCTTCGAGTCGCCCAGCACGTCCATCAGGTGGGAGATCGGCGCTCCCTGGTAGCCGCCGACGTAGGCGACGCCGGACTGGAGCAGCGCTTTGGTGACCGCCAGGATGCCCTCGACGTGCAGGGTACTGCCGGCCCCCTCCCGGAGCTTGCCGACCTCTTTGGCGAAGGACCGTTCAGCCAATGTTCCTCTCCTCGCTGCTCCGTGGGCTCACCGTGTGTGCCCGTGCGGGCGCGTCCGTGGGCGCGGCGGTGGGCGCTGTCGTGTGCGCTGTCGTCTGCGCGGTGTCCGTGCCGGGCGGTACCGTCTCCGGGCGCGTCCGCTCATACGGGGCCCGGGACGTCGCGTCATCGTCGGCGGAGCCGGCGCCATGGCGGGCGGCCGCCGCCGCGGCGGTGCCCTGCCAGCGAGGCACCGTCGGCAGGACGACGCCGACCTGGTCGAGCATGCGGCCGACCGACTGGTCGATCACCTCGTCCAGGGTGGTGGGGCGGTGGTAGAAGGCCGGGACCGGGGGAAAGACGACGGCTCCGAGCTCGGCCGCCTGGGTCAGCAGGCGCAGGTGCCCGAGGTGGAACGGAGTCTCCCGGACGGCGAGCACCAGGGTCCGGCGTTCCTTGAGCATGACGTCGGCCGCGCGGATCAGCAGGTTGTCGGCGTAGGAGTGCACGATTCCGGACAGCGTCTTCATCGAACACGGCACCACAAGCATCGCGTCGGCCCGGAACGAACCGCTGGCGATGGAGGCGCCGATGTCGGAGAAGTTGTGGGCGACATGGGCGAGCGCACGGACGTCCTGCGCGGTGTAGTCGGTCTCCAACTGCAGGTTGAGCGCGGCACTGCGGGAGAGCACCAGGTGTGTCTCCACGTCCGGCACCGTGCGCAGCAGTTGCAGGGCGCGCACTCCGAGGATGACGCCGGTGCTGCCCGACATGCCGATGACGATTTTCTTCATCAGCGGTCTCCTCCCGGCTGGTAGTGGTGCTTGCCGGGCGTCCGGGACGGCGGAACCGGGGCCGGGGGCACCTGGAATGGGGTGGCGGCCGGTGACCCGGCAGGACGGGTCGCGGACGCCACCGGATCACGGGAGCGACGCCGGGTGCGCAGTTCGTGCTGGAGCGCCGCGGACGAGCGCACCGCCCGCCCCCGCCATCCGGTCCACGCCGTGCTCAGCCTCGCGGCGACGATGATCCCGGAACCGGCGCCGAGTCCCGGGCCGGGATGGGTGCTCGCGCCGACCAGGTAGAGGTCCCGCACCGGGGTGGTGTGCCCGGTCAGGTCCGGTCGCGGCCGCCACAGCAGGCTCTGGTCGAGGGAGAACGCCCCGGCCGAGCCGTCTCCGCCGACGAAGTTCTCGTTGGCGCGAGCGAGGTCCGCGGGGGACGCGGCCACCCGTCGGACGATCGCGCTCTCCAGGTTCGGCAGGTGGCGGGCCAGGATCGCCTGGGCCCGGTCCGCGACCCGCTCGCGCAGGGCCTCGGTCCACGCCCCGTCACCCACGTCGATGTCACCCGCCGCGTCCCCCCGCACCCGGGCCGGCATCTCGTGCAGCTGGACCGAGAGGATCCAGCCTCCCTCGGGAGCCCTGGACGGGTCGACCGCGACCGGCTGCCCGACGGTCAGTGTCGGGACGGTCGGCAACAGGCCCCGCTCGGCCTCGTTCACCGCCCGGGAGATCGCGTCGACCCCGCAGGTGAGGTGGACGGTGGCGGCCTTGAGCAGCCCGGGATCCGGCCACTGCGGGCGCTCGCGCAGCGCGAAGTGGAGCTGCATGCGAGCGCGGCCGTACCGGAACCGACGGGCCGCTCCCGCGGCGTTCCGGGCCTCGGGAACCGCTGCGAGCAGGCTGCCGTAGAGCTGGGTCGGGGTCACCCCGGCGACGACGGCCCGCCCGCAGGTGACCACTGTTCCGTCGTCCAGACGCACACCGGCTGCCCGGCCGCGTTCGGTGAGGACCGCGCCGACCCCCCGGCCGGTGGCGCACACGCCGCCGGCGTCCTGGATGATTCCGACGAGCGCCTCGACCAGCCGCCGTCCGCCTCCCTCGGGCACCGGAGTGCCACGGGTCTCCAGCGACATGGTCATGGTGCGGGTCATGAAGCCGGACGATGCCTGCTCCGGACCGGTGCCCGCGTGCAGCGTCCACGGCGCCAGCAGCGCCTGGGTGGTCGGCGCGCGGAATCGGGCACTCCAGTCCCGGCAGGTTTCCAGGAGTTCGCCGCTGAACCTCAGCAGGCCGGTGTGGCCCAGCTGGCGGTAGGCCCGCAGCGCGAGCGCGACCCCGTGCCGGGAGAGCAGGTCACCGGACATGAGCCCGCCGACCAGCGGGGCGACCTCCTGGTGCTCGGCGCGCATCCGGCGCCATGCCTCGCCGTCACCGTCCGCCGCCGCCTCGAACGCGGCGATGTTGCGGTCCGGGTCGGTCGTCAGCAGCGCCGACTCGCCTTCGGCCGTCAGGCCGCCGGCCGGGACCCCGCCGCGCAGATAGCGCAGGCCGCGCGCGCTCAGGTCGTCGGCCAGGCGGGCGTAGGCGGCCGAGCCGACGAACATCGCATGACTGATCGCGTAGAGGTCGTGGGTGTAGCCCGGGGCCAGTTCCGTGGTGTGGATCGCGCCACCGAGATGGTCCTGCCGTTCGAAGACGGCACATCGCCAGCCCTCCTGGGCCAGCAACGCGGCAGCGGTGAGGGTGTTGATCCCGCTGCCGACGAAGACGGCGTCGTAGTCGGCCATGGGCTTACTTGGTCCAGCCGAGCTGGGCGCCCCAGCGGTCGCGGACCCGGCGGGCGAGGTCGTCGCTGACCTCGACGACAGGAGCGAAGTCGCTCAGTCGGTGGTAGGGGCGGCAGGCGTTGATGATCGCGCGCGAGGAGACCCAGGGGCCGCTCGGGTCGGCCAGCATCGGGTCCAGCGGGTTGGTGGGTGTGTCGCGGATGACCTGGATGCTGTGCGCGGGGTCGGTCCGCGTGGAGATCGCCCAGATCACCTCGTCGATGTTGGTGACGTCGATGTCGTCGTCGACGACGACCACGTAGCGGCCCATGGAGACACCGCCGGCGATGAGTGCGGCTGCGGCGCCCACCTGCTGCGCGTGCCCGGCGTAACGCTGCTTGATCGACACGACGTTGAAGAAGTTCGCCGACCCGGTCTCGTACTTCCAGGCCGCGCTGACGTCCGGGACCAGGGCGCGCAACTCGTCGAGCAGGAGCGAGGATTCGAGGGCCGCGCGCCAGAAGGAGTGGTCGAAGGGGGGCTTGCCGGGCAGGGAGCCGTAGATGATCGGGTTGCCCCGGGAGTAGACGCGTTCGACGCGGATGACGGGCCGACGCTCGCGGCCGCCCGCGAAGTAGCCGGTGAATTCCCCGAACGGGCCTTCCCAGTCCTCGTCGCCGGGCTCCACCCAGCCCTCGATCGCCAGTTCCGATGCCGCCGGGATGGGCAGTCCGGTGACCTCGCCCTCGATCACATCGACGGGCGTGCCGGCGATCGCTCCGGCGACCGAGAGCTCGTCGACGCCGTAGGGGAGGGGCATCGACGAGGCGAGGTAGACCAGCGGACCGTGGCCGAAGCTGGCGGCGATGGGGGCACGTTCCCCCCGCTCGTGGTACTTGCCCAGATGGATCCCACCGTGGTTGATGGGCTCGATGAACACGCCGAGGGATCGCTCGTCCCGGACCGAGACGCGGTAGGTGCCGTAGTTGACGTCCTGGGTCTCGGGGTCGCGGGTGATCACGGTGCCGCCGGTGCCCAGGTAGTGGGCGCCGTCGTTCTCGTGCCACAGCGGGGCGGGGTAGGCGCGGAGATCGATCTGGCTTCCGCTGAGGACCTGGTTGCGGACCGGGCCGGTCTCCACGACCCGCGGCTGGAACCCCGGTGCCGCGGCCTGCCAGCGGCTGGGCAGCCCCCGCAGCCGCTCGACCAGCTGGTGAACGTCGAGTCCCTCGGGCAGTCCGAGCGCGGAAGCGACACGTGCGGGGCGGCTGAGGGAGCAGGACAGCACGGTGCCGCCGTGTTCATAGCCGGGGATCCGGTCGAACAGGAGCGCGCGTCCGCGGTTCTTGGCATTGAGGTCGGTGATAGCGCCGATCTCGTACTCCAGGTCGGCTCCGGAAACCTCTTCCAGCTCACCGAGGCGGCGGAGTTCTGCCAGCCACAGGCGGAGATCGAACCCGGGGTGCCCCGTGGGCCCGTCCGCCGTCGAATCGACCCCATGGCCCTTTTGCGCACTTGTTGTCGTCATGAGAAAACGCTACGAGCAGATCAGCCGGAGAAGAAGACGTTCTTTCCGATCGCGGCTATCGGCTCTGGCTATATGCCGGTGCGCTGGCGACGGCGGGCCGGGTTTCCTCCGGGGAAATACCGTGAAAGGCGTCCGCTCGACTTGGCACCGAACTGAATCAGCGGGCGGGAACCCCGTCCGCGCGCACCGGAAGGCCGTCGGCCATGACGTACTGGCGGGCCAGGGCGAGGAAGTGACCGGCCGGGCCGGCCGGAGTGCCGCCGGACCGCTTGCGCAACAGCATGATGTGGCGTGCCTGGGCGGCGAGGTCCTGGGCCTGGATGGTGACGAGCCGCCCGTCGGCCAGGGCGTCGGCCACGGCCCGGCGGGGCAGCAGCGCGAGGCCGAGGGCGTTCTCCACCATCTTCTGTGCCGTGTCGATGGCGTCGAGCTCCAGCACGTTGTCGCTGGGCAGGATCAGATGCCGAAGCTGTTCGAGCGGGCTGTCGCCGCTGGGGGTGGCGAAGACGACGACGGTGTGCATCCTCGCGAGGTCGGCGAGGCGCAGCGGATCCGTCTGCTGCGGTGGCGGGGCGAGACCCGGAGGGGCGACGAGGACGAGTTCGTCATGGAGGAGTTCGGCGGAGGCGAGCTCGGGATGGTGCAGCTCGCAGGCCAGGCCCAGGTCCGCCTCGTTGTGCAGCAGCATGTCGGTGATTTCCTCGGCATGCCCGGTGCGCAGCACGACCCGGGTCCCTGGACAGTCCTCGCGGAAGCGCTTGAGCAGCGTCGGCAGGAGGCAGGTCGACAGGGTGGGCGCGGAGGCGATGATCAGCGTGTCCATGGCGCCTTCGAACATCCGCCGTACCGCTTCCCGGCCCTGGTCGAGGTTCTGCAGGGCGCGGCGGGCATGAGGGAGGAACGCCTCACCGGCCTCGGTGAGCTCCACGCCCCGGCTGTGCCGGGCCAGTAGCGCGACACCCAGCTCGTTCTCCAGGGCCTGGATGCGGGAGGTCAGCGTGGGTTGTGACAGGAACAGGCGAGCCGCGGCCCGCGAGATGCTGCGCTCCTCGGCGGCGGCGATCAAACCCTCCAGCTGGCCCAGCTGCATTGCTGCAGGCTATGCCAGCACCCAGGGGGAATCAATGGCAAAGTCCGACGAGGACAGGCCAAGACGGGGCCCGGTCGGCCCGTCGTGTGTGGAGTCCGCCTTCGGACCGGCGCCCGGGGCCTGCCCGTGCAGCGCGGGTCCACGACCGGGGCCGCCGTCATCGGCTTCCTCTATACCGCAGATAAAAAAGAACTATTTGACGAGAATCACTTGTCAGGCAGACCGTTTTCTTATAGGTCGCAGCGTCTCCTGGACGCGCATTCCAAGAGTCGGCGGAAAAACGCCATGGGGGTCCCGCTGAATTTGAAGGGAAAGCCAGGGCATGCCCGCCCCCGAAGCATCCGCACCGCGCCTCACGACATCTACGCACGCGACGCGGTACCACGGTCCGCTGCTCACCCGTGCTCCGCACTGCCTGGAAATGGCCCTGGCCGCCGAACGGGCGCGGGTCTCCACCGCGCGTCGGGCGGTGGGGATGCACCTGCGCCACTGGAGCCTGCACCACCTGGTGGAGGACGCCGCCGTCATCACCTCGGAACTGATGACGAATGCGCTGCTGCACGGCTGCACCCCCACGGTCACGCTGCATCTGGCCGTGTGCGGGGACGCGCCGGATCATGTGGTCCTGATCGCCGTCACGGACCAAGCCGCCACGCTGCCCCCTTTCGAGGCGGGTGTCCCCGACTCCGACGCCTCGCGGGAAGGCGGGCGCGGCCTCCTGATCACGCAGTGCATGGCGAGTTGCTGGGGCACCATGGCCCGGCCCTGCGGCGGAAAGCTCGTCTGGGCCACGCTCGCGGCCGACCCGGCGGCCACGGGCCATGGCGACGACGCCGACGGAGCATCCGGCTGCGCGTGCGCGCAACTGGTCCGCGCCACCGCGGCGTAGCCGCGGCGAGAGCATCCCCGGCGAACGTCCCTCGCCGCCGACGGTCGTCGAGTGACCGCTGCCATCCAACCCGGTCGCCGTGATCTCCGAGGACGATCGACTGGGTGCGGTGCCGAACTCGGCCGTCGCAGGTCGGCACCCCCGAGGGTGACGGCTCCCGGCGCCTCCGCCGCCGTGCCCCGGCAGGACCGGCTGCGTCACCCGATCCGGTCGTCGCAGGTCACGGCCTTCACAGCCGGCAAACCTGCCGACAACGGACATCGAGCGTGGACGGACGGACACGACAGGCCCGTACCGCACCCGCGCTGGCGGCCTTCCCATGCATCTCCCCCGGCCACCCCGCTCCGTCCGTCCCGGGCGCCCTCCCCCTGGACGGCACCCCGGCGGCGGCCTCCCCCACCGTTACCGCGAGGCAAGGACGTTCCCCGCGAGGAAGCGCGCCACCGCTTCGTTGAACCGGCGCGGGTACTCCATCATGGAGAACCGTCGCGCCCCCGGGATCCACTCCTGCCGGAAGTTCGGCAGGTCGCCGAGCAGCTCGGGCCGGTCGGGGGACGGGTCGTCCGTGCCGCAGATGCCGAGGACCGGGCAGGACAGCCGGCGCAGACCGTCCCGCAGGAAGGGGATCGAGGTGTAGTACTCGCCGGCCTGGACGTAGTGCTCGGCGGAATGGCCGGCGAAGATCTCGACCAGTCGCCGACGCACCTCCGGCTTGTCCGGCGGGAGGATCGGCAGCACCGTCGCGTGGTTCCGCGCGATGTACTCCTCCAGCCCTCGCCTGCCGGACCTGAGCAGCACGTCGCGGAAGGTGAGATGCAGATCGGCGAACGATGCCTGGTGGCTGGTCCGTCGTTCCTCCAGCCGGGGGAACCCGTCCAGCTCGTACCAGGAGGAGAGCACCAGGGCGTTGACGCGCTGCGGGTTCTGCAGGGCGAAGGACACCGCGATGGGGGTGCTCATGGCGACCGCGACGATCGTGGCCCGGTCGATGCCGAGCGCGTCGAAGATCTCTTTCATGTCGACGGTCTGGTTCGAGACCGAGTAGCCGTACAGGGGAACCTCGCTGCGTGCGTGCCCGCGCCGGTCGTAGGCGATGCAGCGGTGGGACCGGCCGAAGTACCGAAGCTGGTCGTCGAACAGACGGGTGCTGTGCGTCTCGCCGTGCAGGAAGACGATCGCTTCCCCGGAGCCGACGGTCTCGTAGTGGAAGTCGCACGCATTGGCCCGGACAACTGGCATGTGAGCCTCCGGCCGGCTAGCGGGCGACGAGCGCCAGGACGCGGCACGGGCTTCCCGAGCCGTTCACGATCGGCAACGGCGCGGCGATGAGGAGGGCGCCGGTCCGGGGCAGTCTGTCCACATTGCGCAGTTGTGTGAGTCCGTACTTGTTGGCGCCGAGAACCATGGTGTGGCAGGGGAACGGCGGCTCCAGACCGAACGCGGCGCCCGCGTCGGTGCCGACCGTCTCGACCCCGAGGCCGAGGATGTTCGTGCTCTCGGCCAGGTACCTGGCCGCCGCGGGGGTCAGACCCGGGGTGTGCGGACCGCCCTCGTCCGCGTTCGCGAACGCGACCGGATCATCCCCCCTGCTGGACCAGCCCGTCCGGTAGACGAGCCACCCTCCGTCCTGGAGGGCGCCGTTCTCCCGCTCCCACTGCAGAATGTCCTCGACGTCGAGGAGGTAGTCCGGGTTCTTGTCCGCCTCCGCGGTCCTGTCGATCACCATGGCCGGCCCGATCAGGTTGCGCACCGGAACCCGGGAGACGTCATCGAGGTCCCGGCCGGTGATCCAGTGCACGGGGGCGTCGAAGTGGGTGCCGGTGTGTTCGCCGGTCCGGATGTTGTTCCAGTACCACGCGGGCCCGCGATCGTCGTACTTGCTGATCTCCTCCAGCTCGAAGTGCCACGTCTGACCGAACTCGGGCGGGAGCTCAAGGATCGGAGTACTGGATTCGAGTGGCGAGGTCAGGTCGATGACCTCCACCGCGCCGCATGCGAGGTCAGCCGCCAGTGCGTTCAGATCCGCCATGTCCGTATCCCCTTCTGTCGGTGGTGCTGCGATGTAGGACGGTCGCACTGCCGGAGCAGGCGGGACCTACGACTGCGGGCGGCACGGTCCGCCGGGCCAGGGGATGCCTCGGCGGTGGGCACCGCCGCATCCGACCGGCCGCCCGAACCCGGCGAGGGCACGCATCCTTGATGTTTTGCATCCCTATCGATCGTCACATTCGCGCAATATTCACCGGTGCGCAAGGGGCTTGCCGAAGAAGGCCACCGGCAAAGTGTCGGACCCCTGGGGCAGCACCGGACGAGGTCCCGTCGGGGCTCGGCCCGAGACGGCCGGCCCGAGCCCGCCGCCGCGTCCGGACGGCGGCCGGTGCTCGAAACCGGCGCCGCGGTCTCGCGAGCCGACGGCATCCGCGGCGGGCGCGCGCACCCGATGCCGGTCACGTCGGCCACATCGGTCACGCCGGCGCCTGGGCCGGTTGCCGTCGCCCATCACGTATGGCCTGCCCGTTCCGGCCCCGGGCTGTCGGATCAACGGCACCGGGCACCGCGGACACCTCCCCCGGGCGCAGAAGGGCCGGATGGGCGCGCGGGCGCCCAACTCCCGCCAGCCAAGCGGTTCATGACACTCCCACTCCCGTTCCCTGCGCTCCGGCGGCCTTCGCTCCGCCACCCGCGGGGCCGTACGGGGGCGAGGAGCCGACGTCCGCAACGGGAGGGATCCGGTGACACCTCGCACCGCGCCCGCCCCGAACACACGGCCCGCCGCCGGGCCCTTCGCACTCCATCTATTACGAACCTCTTGACTGTCGTCACGAAGGGAGAATACTTGGCTGATATTCGGTGTCCGGATGACTCCGGACGCAGAGCGCCACACGTACGGCCAAACACCATCCGCCCGCGTGGACTTCGCGCCGCGATGACAACGCGCCACTCGCACCAGTCCCCCGGCCCTCGGACAACCGCATCCGGAACCGCCGGACACCCCTGAGACCCACCCTGCTCCCCGTGCCCCCGGAGCACCGACACCACCGCCCCGGGGGCACCTTCCGGCCCCAGCGGCCGTCGCCGACGCCGTCGCCGACGCCGTCGCCGACGCCGAGCCCGCCAGGTCGAGCGCCTACGAGACGGCGCCCTCGGCCGGGGGCGGCGAGCCGCAACGTCCCGTGCTTCCGCCGTCCGGCCTCTGCCTCAGCCCGAAGAGACACCCCTTCCCGCACGCCCCCGAGGAGCGGTTCATGGATGAAACTCCCGGCACATCAGCGCCACAGACGACGACTCCTGTGCCCGCGGGCCCGCCCGCGCGGATCCGCTCCCGCGGCTGGGTGATCGCCTGCTGTTGGTTCGCCATCATCGTCGACGGTTACGACCTGATCGTGTACGGCACCACGGTGCCGGCGCTGCTCAGCGGCTCGTGGGCCCTGACCACGGGCCAGGCCGGACAGATCGGGTCGGCGGCACTGGTCGGCATGATGATCGGCGCCCTGCTCGCCGGGGTGTTCACCGAGCGGGTCGGCCGACGCCGTCTGATGCTCGGGTGCATCGCGTGGTTCTCCGTGGCGACCGCGCTGTCCGCGCTGGCACCGTCGGTGGAACTCTTCGCCCTCACACGGTTGGTCGCCGGGGTCGGCCTCGGCGGCGTCATGCCCACCGCGATCGCGCTGACACTTGAGTACGCCCGGCCCGAACGGCGCAGCACGGCCAACGCGGTGATGTTCTCCGGCTACTCCATCGGCGGGGTCCTGGCGTCGCTGAACGCGATCTGGTTCCTGCAGACGGCCGGATGGCGGGTCATGTTCTGGATCGGTGCCTTGCTCGGCGCGGTCCTGCTGGTCGTCGTCTGGGCCGCACTGCCGGAGTCGGTCACCTTCCTCCTGGGGCGGGGACGCCGCGCCGAGGCCGAGGCGCTGGCCGCCCGGTACGGGATGCCGCTGCCGGAGCCGGTCCAGGACGAGCGGGAGCGTGCAGGCGTACGGGCCCTGTTCGAGCGCGGCTACGCGATGAGCACGGTCCTGTTCTGGTTGGTCACCGCCCTCGGGCTGCTGCTGGTCTACGGGTTGAACACCTGGCTCGCCCAGATCATGCGCGAGGCGGGCTACCCGCTGGGGTCCTCACTTGCCTTCCTCCTCGCGCTCAACGCGGGTCCGATCCTCTGCACCCCCCTGCTCGGCGTGCTCGCCGACCGCATCGGCTCCCGCACTGTCATCACCGGCATGTTCACCACGGCCGCCGCCGCGATCGCGCTCCTGATGATCCGCCTTCCCACCCCCGCACTCCTCGGCCTGGTCACGATCGCGGGAGCATGCACCATCGGCACCCAGACCTTGCTCACGGCTTATATCGGCAGTTTCTACCCGAAACAGCTGTCCGCGACCGGCCTCGGCTGGGCCCTGGGCATCGGCCGGGTCGGCGGAATCGTCGGACCCGTCTACGGTGGCGCGATCCTGACCACCGGCTGGGGACTCCACGCCGACTTCCTCTCCTTCGCGCTGCCCGCGCTCCTCGCAGCCGTCCTGATCACCCTGGTGCGCAGGCAGGGCCTCGCCGCGGGCCGCGCCGAGGACGGACAAGCACGCCCGCACGGTCGCTATGCGGCGCCGACAACGGGCGGGCACTAGGTGTTCTGTCCAGGGAGGTTGTGGACGGTGACGCGCGCCACGCAGCGGGCGGCGATCTGGCGGCCTCTCACCCCGCTCAACAAGCCCTCCCGTTCGACGTTGATGCCCGCATGGACGAACGTGGCGGGGATGTGCTCGGTGGAAGTTCAGGTGGTCGGACATGTCCTTGCCGGTGGACGTTGCCATGTTGATGTCGTGGATTTCGTCGGCCTTACCAACCGCAGGAGCTCGTTCACCGGCTCTGAACTGCGGCAATTCCCCGACTGCAGGTCCGTGACGGCGAGTTGGGGTCGTGCTGTGGCACGTCCGGGCGGTCACGATCCACGGCCCGTCCACCGGGGCGGTGGACGGACCGTGGAGCGGTCAGAGAGAAAGGGGGGGCATCAACGGTTCAGCAGCGACTTCGCAGTGGCGATGGAGGACGGAGCGAGCGTGGTCTCGCCGTCGTCGATCCAGCTCCGTCACCGCCGACGCCCAGCCGCGCAGGAGTTGCTGGTCGGCCGGGTCGGCCAGAGCCGTGACCGCCGGCGGAACCTGCTCCAGCATCTCGGTGGCGATGTCACCGAGGCTGCGCAGTTCCGGCGGCGCGGGAACCGAGACCAACCGGGCCTGAAGCTCGGCGAGGATGCCCATCGCGACGTCATCGTCCTCGATTGAGGTCAGCGTCCGGGAACCGTCCAGCCGCTCCAGGAGCATGGCGCTGCTCTCGGAATCGTGGTCGAGCAGCCGCACCATCCCCTCGCCGTTCCACGTGCGCAACCCGATGAGTGCGGCGGTTGTTTCCTCCCTGGGCATCTGGAACTTGAGGGCGGCGCGCGTGCCGTCCTTGTGCAGCACCGGCAGCACAAGCGAGGCTTCCCCCGCTCCGGGCTCGCCGTCCCGCTTCAGCTCCCAGTGGTCCAGTATGTCCGCAGCCAGCGCGGGCAGCGCGGCGATCCAGGCCCTGCCTTCCTCGCCGAAGGTCCTGGCATATGACGCCGCCAGGGATTCTGGGACCTCGACCGCTTTCGGCGTGCTCATCTCGGGTTCCTTCAACGGAAGTCGAATTTCCCCCTGCAACGTACCGGAAGACAGTGGACGGCGGTGCCGGCTGTGCCGGCGGGGCCGCCCGCCCTTCGAGGCGGAACGGGTCGGACCGGGTCGCGGAGTATGACACGGTCCGAACGCAGGCGCCCGGCCAGGTCCGACGCTACCGCGTCGGCTCCATCCAGCCCCGGTCAACGAGTGTGGAAGCAACATGTCCGTCTTTGCGGCGGACTTCGACATCGGCGCCGGGGAGTGCCGAACGCGGCTGATAGCTTGCGTCGATCCACGCGACACGACATCAAGGAGCGCTCATCGTGACGTCCAAGACGGCCCCGGCGACTGACCCCGGCGGGTGGGATGCCGCGCTGACCCGTGCCTTCGAGATACTGCTCGGCGGACAGCCGGCCCTCGACCCCGCTGTCCGATACGGGGTGTACTACGCCTCGGACTCTTTCGACGAGTTCCTGTTCCCGAATCCCTGGGCCACCCCTGACGCACTGACGGCTCGCGAGCCGAGGCAGCTGCCAGATCCGGACGGGGAGTACCCCTTCTCCCCTTGGGCATGGCGGTTCGACCTGAGCGAGTCGCTGTTCCGCTTCGACGCCGACCTCCTGGCCGGAACGGGACCGTGGGGCGACGGCGGGCACAAAGGCCCCCGGCCGTTCGACGACACCTTCGCCGCCGACCTGCGGACCGTCTCCTCGGTCGATGAGGCCGGTGAAGTGCTGGTGCACGGTGTGGAGTTGGGACCGCTCCTGGGCCGCCATGGGGTCGACCTGACCAACAAGGAGTCCAAGAAACTGAACAGCTGGCTGACCGTGCTGCTGCGCGTCGCCACCGATGGCACTCTCACCAATGCGATGCAGGCCGCCACGTTCACCGAGCGCGGCCCCGAACACCTGGTGTCGATTCACGACATCAGGTACGCCTGCTTTGCCGCCGAGCCCTGGGAAGAAAGGCTGAGCGCGGTCACACACCCCGCGCTCCGCGACCATCTCCGCATGCTCTGCCTCACGGAGGCCGCCGCGCGCAGCGAGGGCGGCTGCTACTGCGGCACCGGCCGCTGGCCGTGGCCGACCGATGTCCTGGAAGCGGCCGACTGCTCACTTGTTGCGGGCTGGGCGTTCGGCGAGTCACAGGCCGGTACCGCCGTCGTGCGATTGCCGGACAAGCGGCCCGGGGCGATGGGTGTCGCCCCGGACCGTTCCCTGTGATCGACCGCTGTAGTTCCCGGCGGTTGGTGTCGGCCGGGCCGTCGCGCCCGCGGTTCAGTGGTCGATGCGGTTGACCCAGAGCCGCATCTGACCGTTTGTCGGCTCGAGGGTCACGTAGTCGTCGTCACCGTCCTTGTCGGCGTCCATGAACCGGACCTTGTTGCCGTCGCCCGTGCCGGCCGCGACGAGGCCCAGGCTCTTCCACCCGTTACCGCCGTTGGTGTCGCCGCCGTCGTTGCGCCAGGCCAGCATCGCTCCCTGGGTACCGAGAATGATGTAGTCGTCGTCCCCGTCCCCGTCGATGTCCATGAACCGGACCTGGGAACCGTCGCCGGCGCCGGCCGCGACCCGTCCGAGACCCTTCCAGCCGTTCCCACCGGAGATGTCGCCGCCGTCGTTGAGCCAGACGTCCAGCTCGCCGGCCGGGCCGAGGACCCCGTAGTCGTCCTTTCCGTCCTTGTCGAAGTCCAGGAAGGTGACCTTGGAACCGTCACCCGTGCCGGCCGCGACCCTGCCGAGCGCGGTCCAGGTGGTATCGCGGTTGTTGAGCCAGACGTCCATCTGGCCGGCGGAGCCGAGGACGATGTAGTCGTCGTCACCGTCCCCGTCGAAGTCCATGAACCGGACCTTGGAACCGTCACCGGTGCCGGGCGCGACCCGTCCGAGGCTCTTCCAGCCGTTGCCTCCGTTGCTGTCTCCGCCATCGTTGCGCCAGATGTCCAGCTGGCCGGCGGACCCGAGGATCGCATAGTCCTCGGCGCCGTCACCGTCGTAGTCCATCAGCCGGACCGACGCGGCGGACGCCGCACCCTGAGCGTGGACGCCGGTGCCGAACCATCGGCATATGTCGTTCAACGTGTACTGGCTCGTGTCGATGAGCGCCAGCCCGGTGCCGCCCAGTCCTTGGTTCTGACCCGTTCCTCCGCTCTCCACCCCGGGCCCGCTGTCGATGACGCGGTTGGCCCACAGCCGCATCTGACCGTCCGCATCGAGGGTCACGTAGTCGTCGTCACCGTCAAGGTCGGCGTCCATGAACTGGACCTGGGAACCGTCGCCCGTCCCGGCAGCGATGAGGCCGAGGCTCGCCCAGCCACCGCCCCCGGCACGGTCGCCGCCGTTGTTGCGCCATGCGAGCAGAGCGCCCTGGGTCCCGAGGACGATGTAGTCGTCGTCACCGTCGCCGTCGAGATCCATGAACCTGATGGCCCCCCGAGGGCCGGCACCCTTCGCGTCACGGCCCATGTCTCTCCACCCGTTCCCGCCGTCGACGTCGCCGCCGTCGTTGCGCCACAGGTCCATCTCTCCGTTCGGGCCGAGGATGACGTAGTCGTCGTCGCCATCGCCGTCAGCGTCCATGAACCGAATGTTGTCGCGTGTGGAGAGGCCGCCCTTTGCGACCTTGCCAAGGTTGGTCCACCCGTGCCCGCCGGCGACGTCGCCGCCGTCGTTGCGCCAGACGTTCAACTCACCGGCGGGGCCGAGGATCCCGTAGTCGTCATCGCCGTCCCCGTCGAAGTCAAGGAAGCGGACGTTCGCCGGATCCGTGAGGTTGCCCAGCGCGACCTTGCCCAGGTTGACCCAGCCCTTCCCTCCGTTGGTGTCGCCACCGTCGTTGCGCCACACGTTCAACTCACCGGCGGGGCCGAGGATCCCGTAGTCGTCATCGCCGTCCCCGTCGAAGTCCATCAGCCGAATGTTCGCCGCCGGGGCGAGGCCGCCCAGCGCGTGGACCCCCGTGCCGAGCCACCTGGCGACATCGTTGAGCGTGTAGTCCGCCGTGTTGATCGTGGCGAGCCCGCCCGAGACCGTGCCTGCGGTACCGCCCGAGCCCGGCGAGACCGTGTTTCCGGTCTCCTCGGCGCTGCCGGTCACCGTGACGCCGGGCAGCAGCCCTCGCTTGATGCCGTCCGCGACGCCGTTGGAGAAGACCGCTGCCATCTGCTGATACGCCGCATCGTTGGGGTGCACGAAGTCCGGCCACCCCTGCGTCGACACCCCGGACATCTCCACCAGAACGATGCGGTCGCCGCGTGCCACCCGCGCTCCGACTTGCTCCCGGACCTGTGCGTTGTAGGAGTCCATACGAGCCTGAACCGCCGCATCGGTGCACGGGGTCAGCGTCGCGACGACCACGAACCCGTCCGGGTTCGCCGCCAGCACGCCATCGATCAAGCGCTGCAGCCGGTTGATCGCGTTGCCCGGGTCGACGTTGTGGATCATGTCGTTGGTGCCCGCCATGAGCGTGACCACGTCCGGACGCATCGCCGGAACGTCTCTGCCCGCAGGTCCGGCGATCTCGTCGATGGTCCATCCCGGGTAGCCGTTGTTCTCCCGGTCGGCCATGGTGCCGCTTGTCTGCGAGCCGACGAAGTCCACAGTGACCGAGCGCCGGTTGAGTGAGGTGGCCAGGTGGTCGCGATAGCCGTTCCCGTCCGGATCACCTATGCCGTAGGTGATCGAGTCCCCGAGGGGCATCAGCCGCACCGGGGTACGCAGCCCACCCCAGTCCCTCATCGCTTCGTTGAGAAGGTTCTCCAGTTCCTCAAGCTCTTGGCCGAGATGATCCGCTCCGTCGGCGGCCGCCCTTCCGAGCCAGGAGTCGACCCAGGGCACCTTGGACCTGATCCAGGTACCGACGTCCTTGAAGGCCCTGGCGATATGGGTCTTCGCCCACGGGGAGAAATACTTCTCCCACAGGGCGCCGATGGACATTCCGATCAGCCCACCGATGATGATGTCCCTGATCGACTCGGGGGAGCCCAGGTCTCCGGCGAACCCGTGGTTCACGATCGCCGTCACGATGCCGGTAACGGCGCCTTGGAGAGGGGTGCAGACCAGCGGAATGGTGGCGGCGCCCACCCCGGTGGCCGTCAAGCCCGCGATGCAGAGCACCCTGAGCCCGTACCCCGCGGCGTAGCCGATCAGCGAGGCGGCGACCCCCGTCCAGAAGCCGGCGGTGGTGATCTCCCCCGTCGGGATGGTGATGGCCAGGCCGGCACCGTCGGAGGTCACGTCCACCGTGCCCTGGAAGTTCGGCCACTCCGAGGTATTGACGGTGGTGTTCACATGGCTGTCCGCGAGCGCCTGCTTGAGCGCGTTGCCCAGCCCGCGGTGCTCACTGATATCTGCCTGCATCTCGGGAACGATGTCCCGCAGGTCGGCAGGCTCCACACCGAGGTCCGAGGCGTTGAGCGTGAGGACCAAGTCCTCGCTGAGCCCTCGGTCGTCTGCCGCTGCCGCCGGGGATATCAGGCCGACGAACACAGCCACCACGAGGGACAGGACCAAGGCCACACGGCCGGTCGATCTTCGCGTGTTCACGCGCACCTCCGAATCGGGGAGGTGATCCTCTCCAGCCCGGCCGAGTACAGCGTGAACGTTTCATTAACCCTGGATATTCAGCAGAGTTGGGTGATCTGACGCCCCGACAGCACCTCTGTCTTCCAGCAAGAGGCCGACGGGTTCGGAGACGACGAAGGAGCGCTTCCCGATCACATCGACCAAGGCACGGTCGCTCAACATCCCGCCTGGTCCCAGCAGTTGCCAGGACCAGCGCAGGACCGCCTCGGAGGAGGATGTGCCGAAGCCGACGTCCACGCTCACTCCGATGCCCACGTCCGTTGCGACGCGGGCAAGTTCAGGTCCGTGGACGAGCGCCCGTCCAGCGATCTCGTCGGTGGTGAGCATCACCAGGCGCAGGGTCAGCAGTTGGTCGTCGCTGCTGAAGTACTGGACGGCGGCGTCGAAGTGCTCGCGGATACGGGAGCAGTGGGAGAAGTCGGGCATGGTGCGCTCCATGAATTCCCGGGCACCCCGGACAAGCTCCGCCCCGACTCCGGCATCAAGCGCTGCCTCACCGTACTGTTGGTGCTGGTGTTCTCGCGCTCGGCGGTCAGGATGGCTGGACCTGGTCGAAGACAGCGAGGGCTTCGGCGGGGTCCGGGCTCACAAGGCGTTCCAGACCGGCCGTCGTGATCTTCGCCCACCTGTCGGCCCGTACCCACATCTGTTCCTCGAAGGCGCGGACGGCCTCGTCCAGATCTCCCAGGCCGGTGGCGATGGACTCGGCGAGTTCGGCGCCTTCCAGCATCGCGAGGTTCGCGCCCGCCCCCAAGGGGGGCATCAGATGGGCGGCGTCGCCCAGTAGCGTCACCCCGAAGACGTGGGTCCAGGTGTGGGACACGGGCAGGACGTAGAGGGGGCGGTGGGCGAAAGCGGTGCCCTCGCGGAGGAGGTCGAGGATGGGAGCGGCCCAGCCGTCGAACAGAGCCAGCAGACTCGACCGCACGGTCTCGACGTCGGCCAGGTCCAGGTCCGTGTGCCAGTCCAGCGGCGCGCGAAACTGGGCATACACCTTGACGTGGCCGCCACTGTTGCGCTGGGCGACGAGAGCTCGGTTCACGCCGTACACAGCGACGGAACCGTCGCCGATCAACCGGGCGAGGTCAGGATGGCGGGTGTCGACGTCGTCCAGGGAGGTCTCGACCATGGTGACGCCGGTGTAGTGCGGCGTCACCGACGAGACTGCCGGACGGGTCCGGGACCAGGCGCCGTCCGCGCCGACTACGAGGTCGAACGTTTCCTGTCGCCCGTCCGCGAAATGGACCAGTACACCATCCCGCGTCCCCGGCACCACCTGCGTCACGCTCCGCCCCCACCGGACGTCGAGAGGGCCGAGCAGCAGGTCACGGAGTTGCCCGCGGTCGATCTCGGGATTGGCTCGGTCATCCGGGCGGGGTCGCCAGTCACGCAGGACGGTCCCGGCCGTGTCCAGGATGCGCATGGCCTGCGCCTCGGGACGGGACAGCGCCTGGAACTCCGCCAGCAGCCCCGCCTTGTCGAGCGCGAGCTGGCCCAGCCCTTCATGCAGGTCCAGCGTGCCGCCCGGGGGGCGGGCGTCGGGGGCGGGATCGCGTTCGAGGACGGCGACGGGGTAGCCGTGGCGGTGCAGGACGCGGGCGAAGGTGAGGCCGGCAGGGCCGCTCCCGACCACGGCGATACGGTGTCTCATGTCGATACACTGTATTTCCCCATGACGATGTATCGCAACAGAACGGTGTGACCATGACTGTGTGGGACCGGCCGGAGCCGCCGACTCGCCCCGTGCCGCTCGACCGGGAGCGGATCGTCGCCGCCGCCATCGCGCTGGCCGACGAGGGCGGGCTGGAGGCGGTGTCGTTGCGCAAGGTCGCCGGTCGGCTGGACGTCGGCCCGATGCGGCTGTACGGATACATCTCCACCAAGGAGGAGCTGTTCGACCTCATCGTGGACGAGGTCCATGCAGAGATTCTCCCCGAGGAGCAGCCCGGTGACTGGCGGGAGGTGCTGCGCATCCTCGCCCACCGCACCAGGCAGGCCGCTCTCCGTCACGAATGGCTGGCCGACCTTCTCGGCGGCCGCCCGACCCTGGGCCCGAACGGCCTCGCCGTGACCGAGGCCACGCTGGCCGCCCTCGACGGCCTCGCCGACCTCGACACCGTCATGCGCGCCGTGGAGACCGTCAGCGCCTACTTCACCGGCGCGATCAGGCGCGAGATCGCGAACCTGCGGGCCGAGCGCGCCACGGGCCTGTCCAAGCTCGACTGGCAGCGCGCCTCCGGCCCGCATGTGATGAGAATGTTGGCCACGGGCCGCTTCCCGGCGCTGGCCAAGGCCGTGTACGACGGCACGGACGTGGACGCCGAGACATCCTTCGCGACCGGCCTGGACTGGGTCCTCGACGCCGTGGCCGCCAAACTCACCCAGCCGCCGGCGTGACGCTCAGCTCCTGCCGAATGTGAACGAGGTCGCGGCCGGTGTCCACGGGCCGTACGTGCTTGCGCCGCCGCATTTTGCAGTGCTCGGGCTATTCGGTGGCCTCGCAAGCGGCGGGGTAGTCGGCCCAGCTGTGCCCGCGGCGGCCAACTGGTCTGCTGCATCGACAGCGACTGCGGTGTGCGCGGACCCGTGGGGATCGATCCCGATGATGATCAGGCGCATCCTTACGCGGCGGCTGATGGGCAGAAATGTGCGGGTGGGAACCGGACGGCGCGACCCGGCCGGTGGTGGCCACCACCGGCCGGGAACCCGGACACCCTGCCGCAGAAGCCCACCCGGTATCCGGCCACCCCGCCCCGGCCCACCACGCGAGGCCAAGCCCTCATCGACACGGTCCTCAGAGGCCGGCCACTCAACCCCTGCTCCCTGGTTCAACAAACCACCGCTAGGCGTGGGTGTCCTGCGCGGCCTCGGCCAGCCGGCGCTTCGCGTCCGTCCAGTCGAGGGTGAGCCCGGCCGCCGGGGTCTGCCAGAAGGTGAAGACCGAGTGCTTCATCAAGGGGCGCAGCCCTGTCATCACCGACTTGTGCGGCTCCGTGCGGGCGTACTTGTACAGCGCGTCCTCGTCCCGCCAGGCCGAGAAGGTCCAGAAGACTCCCTTGAACGGCTCGGCGATCAGCGAGGCGGAGTACGCGCCCGGCGCGCACTTGACCTGTTTCCACGCCGCGAGCGACTTGGCGAGGAACCGGGGCACGTCGGAGAGGCTGCGCGCCTCAAGACGGGACGCCATGACGAAGGCTTCGGCGTCTGGGGCGGGCGGGTTGACGGAGGTCCAGCGCAGGGTGGGCATGGCGGGGCGGCTTTCTTCGAGTGGGCGGGAGCGGATGGCACAGGGCGGCCCGATCAGGCGGGCATTATTGGATACCTCTACTATCCATATTGGATAGTAGAGGTATCCAATCGTTGGAAGCAAGAGCGGGGCCGAATTGATGCGCATGTCCGAGTTGAGCCGCCGCAGCGGCGTCTCCGTCACAACGATCAAGTACTACCTCCGCGAGGGCCTGCTCCCGCCGGGCCGCCAGACCTCCGCGACCCAGGCCGAGTACGACGAACAGCACTTGAGCAGGCTGCGGCTGATCAGGGCGCTCATCGGCGTACGGGGCTTGTCGGTCAGCACCACGCGGGAACTGCTCGACGTCCTCACCGACCGCACGGACGACCTGCACGTCCTGCTCGGCCTCACTCTGGGCGCCATCCGCGTCTCGGGGGAGCCCGCCGCCGAGGAGCCCGAGGCCGCCGAGGTCGACGCGCTGGTCGGGAAGCTCGGCTGGCAGGTCCACGAGGCGGCGCCCGCCCGCACCGCCCTCGCCGAGACCCTTGCCTCGCTGCGCACCCTCGGTGCCCCCGTCGACTGGCAGCGCCTCCTGCCCTACGCCCGCCTCGCCGAACAGACGGCGGCGCTCGATCTCGACCAACTGGAGGACATCGAGGACCCGTTGGAGCAGGCGGAACGGGCGCTCCTGCTCACCGTTCTCCTGGAACCGGCGCTGCTCGCGCTGCGCCGGATGGCCCAGGAGAACGAGTCGGCCCACCGCCACAGAGGCCCGTCCGACCAGCTGGACGAGTAAGTCCCATGTGATCAGTGGTCCTTGCCTTGGTCATCGGTTTGGTCCAGCCATTCGCAGGGTTGGGGCATCCGAGGGGTGCGAGGTGTGGCTTTCGGTGGTCTGCCCGACCGTGGCTTCGTATGACTGGCCGCCTCGCGCGCTGCGACGACTCGGCCGCTGATCGGGATTTGCGAACAGATCGCTGTGAAAGGACCTGCCGACGAGGTCGTCTGCGGACATGACGAGTACGAGCGCCGGAGGAGCAATGGGCCGTATAGGGGCCGTATATGGGCCGGGGTCGACATCGGCAAGACCCGCCACCGCTGCGTGGTGGTCGACGCGGAGGGCAGGCATCTGCCGTCCCACCGGGTGGCCAACGACGAGTCGGAGCTGCTTGCCCTGACAGCGGCCGTCCTGGGCCTCGGCCATGAGGCGACCTGGGCCTTGGACATCACACATGGTGGTGCCGACTTGCTGTTGGGGCTCTTGGCCGACCATGACCGGCCCGTCTCCTATCTGCCCGGACCGGCGGTCAACCGGGCAACAGTCGGCTACCGCGGCCAGGGAAAGACCGATGCCCGCGGCGCGGTGATCATCGCCGACCAGGCCCATGTTGCGTCGCGGCCTGGAGCCGGTGCGGCCCGATGCGGAAGCTGTCGCAGGGCTGAAGATCCTCACCGCCCGCCGGGCCGATCCGGTCGCTGACCGGACCCGCACGGTCAACCGGTTGCGTGACCGACTCCTCGGCATCTTCCCGACTTTGGAGCGTGCGCTCGACATGGGCAACCGCGAGCCGCTGGTGTTGCTGACCGGCTGCCGGACCCCGGCCGCTCTGCGCCGCATCGGCGTCAAACACTCACAGGCCACCGCCACCCTCGTCCACCAGTGGGGCGGGGCGGCTGGGGCGGGCGCAGCTTGCTGCTTTCGGCGAGGTCTGTGAGGGAACGACGGCGGGCACTGGAGGCAGTCAGCGAGGCCGACGACCTATGCGCCGCACGAACAGGGGAACTGCCCACCGGCGACGTCATCCTCCGCACCCCCCGGGGACAACCATCGGGCCGGTTGGGCAGTCGTAGGGGGATGACACACATCCGTCTGCCGCAATCGCCGTCAACTGCCCTCACCCGTGGGCTGGTTGACGGAAAGGTATGCCATCCCTGGGAGGATTCATGAGCCGCTTCACCGCACCACCTGGCGTCAGACAAGGCGGCGGGCGCGACATCGCCCCGCGCATCGCCACCGCACGTGCCCTACGGCGCAAGCCCGTCGGGCGTGCGACATCCCGCAGTGTCGTGGTGGGGGCCGTCGCCGTGCTACTGGCGGGGGTCGGCACCTCGGCCGGTGCCGCGCCCAGCAACCCGGTGGTCAGCGGTGCCACCGTCAACTCCGGACATGACGTCATCGTGGGTATCACGCACAACGTGGTGTTCCCGGTCACGGTCACCGGATCGGACGACTCCGGCCTGTCTTTCGCCGATGTGGATCTGAAGGGGCCGCACGGCGGTTTCTACACCACCGACGCGTTCTGCGAGACCGCGACGGCATGCACGACGGTGTTCACCGCCAACGCCCGCCCGGCACCGGGCAGCGACGATCCGGTGGACCTGGCCAACGCCAACGCGGGGACATGGTCGGTCGACGCCTTGGTCGACGCCAACGACGGCAATTCGGTCTTTGCCCCCGGCGTGGGGTCATTCGGCCTCAAGCGTGCCGCGCGGCTCACGGTCAACGCCTCGCCGGAACCGGTGGCCAAGGGCTCTCGTATCACCGTCACCGGCAAGCTCGTGCGGGCCAACTGGGACACCTACCGGTATGCGGGATACGCGGGCCAAGCCGTCAAACTGCAGTTCCGTCCAAAGGGCAGCAACACCTACACCACGGTGGCCACGGTGAAGACCCGCAACACCGGCACCGTACGCACCACGGTCAAGGCCGTCAGGGACGGCTACTGGCGTTGGAACTTCACCGGCACCACCACCACCGGCCCGGCCAAGGCCGCCGGCGACTACGTCGATGTACGCCCCTGATCCGACAAGCACCACCCTGGGAGGGCGTTCAGACATGGATTGCGATGGTGAATCGCTCCTGTGGTTCACCATCGTCGGGCTGTCCGCCATCGTCGGGCCGATTCGCGCCTTGTGCACGCCGTCACGGCCTTCCGGGTGTCGACCTGTGCGCCCGTTCGCTCCGCTTCTCGGCAACAGCTTCCGTCTGCGGCGAGAGGGGACAGTCACGCGGCGCCGGACGCGCTCGCCCTGGGCGAGGTGACAGCGTGGGGCATCGATCTGGCCGACGGTGGCGCCGCCCTGGTCATCGCGGTGCTGGTCGACCACGGGCAGCACCTGCTCTACATCCCCGGCAGAGCCGTCGACCGGGCGTCCGAAGGCTACCGGGGCGACGGCAAGACCGACGCCAAGGACGCTCCTTCGCGGCCGCCGGCGACAGCCGGACCGCGTACGGGCGCGACAGCCGGACCGCGTATGGCTGACCGGTCACCGGCGCCGGCTCCGGATCTCCTCCAGCTTCGGAGAGTAGTGCTGCCGACTCCAAGTAGGGCGCTTCCCTGGATCGGTGGGTGTCGAGCAGCGACCGCACGACGGCGCCGCCTGCGCGGTCTCGGTCCGCGGGCTCAGGCGAGGGCGACGACCATCAGGGCGAAGGCGGCGATGATGACGGCGACGCGGACGTAGTGGAAGCGGTCCCAGCGGTTCATCTGCTGCTTCCAGTCGGCGGGCAGGCCGTCGGCGGTCCATGTCTTGACCCGGTTGTTGATCGGGACGAGGAGCAGGACCGACATGACCACGCTGAGGATCAGCAGCGCGGCGGCGATAACGACGAGGCCGGCGCCGTGCTGGTGCCACCCGGCGATGGCCCAGACCGCGGTCAGGGCGAGCGAGCCGATGTACCAGAACGGCATCACAGCGCCGAGCAGCCGGGCCCCGTGGGTGCGGCCGCGCAGGCCGTTGTCGCCGGGGAGGCCGTTGAGAATCGGGTTGACGAAGAAGGCGACGGAGAACTCCACCCCCACCATCACGCCGACGGCCACGGTGGTGAAGACCTCGAGTGCGTTGAGCATGATGACCCCTCCTGGGATCTAGCGCCGCTAGGTTATGAGGCAACGCTAGCTCTGCTGCCGCTCGATTGTCTAGCGGTGCTAGGATCGGCTCATGTCGGTACAGGAACGCAAGGAGCGCGAACGGGCGGGCCGCGAGCGCCTCATCGTGGCGACGGCCCGCGAACTCGCCGAGCAGGAGGGCTGGGACGCGGTCACCACCCGTCGGCTCGCCGAGCGCATCGAGTACAGCCAGCCCGTCCTCTACAGCCATTTCCGCGGCAAGCGCGAGATCATCGGCGCCGTCGCCCTCGATGGTGCCGCCGAGATGGCCGCGGCACTGCGGACCGCGGCCTCCGCCGCGGACGGCCCGCGCGCCCGGGTCACCGCCCTCGCCCGCACCTACCTCGACTTCGCCGAGCGCAACCCGGCGGTCTACGACGCCGTGTTCCAGCTCGACGGCGGCCTGGCGTTCGCGAACGAGGACACCCCTGAGCCGCTGAAGGACGCCTTCGTCGCCCTGCTGGAGAACCTCGGCGAGGCCGCCGGGGACGGCGTCCACCCCGGGCTGTTCACCGAGGTGTTCTGGGCGGCCCTGCACGGGCTGGCGACCCTGACCCGGGCGGGACGGCTGCCGCCGGGGGACGCCGAGCGGAGGGTGGAGCTGCTGGTGGACCGGCTCGCCATGGCCTGACATACCGTCCGGGCGGGCAGGCAGGCAGGCAGGCAGCCGGGGTCTTCCCGCCCGGCTGCCGTCCCATGGCATCGCTTCCGGTCTCTCGCACCCACCCGGCCGAGCCGCGGATCGCCGAAGCCCCGCGCCACCCTTCTCCACCCGTACACCTGCCCATGTCCACCGACGACGCGTACACCGGCGATCCAGACACCCCGAGAGTCGGTGAAGCCGACTGCGACCACATGGTGCGGCTCGGCTGGGTCCGCTCCCCGCAGTCGATCGAGGTCCGCTTCGACACGAGCCGGGTCGGGGTCGTCGACGTCGCGCTCCGCACCACGGCGTCCGTCGACGCGGTCATCCCCGCCCACCCGGAGGTCGACTGGGAGCAGCTGCGCACGATGAAGAAGGGCCGGCGCTCTCCGCTCACCGCGCTCCTGCCCGCCCCGGCTGACCGGCGTGTCAACGAGGACGCTCCCCCACGGCTGTTGTATGAGGGAGCGTCGTCGTCTTTGGACAGGGGCGTAACCGCTATTCCGCCAATCGAGTCGTGCCGTTGGAGAGCTTGGGAAAGTCACTGATATACCAGAGCGCCGGACCATCGACGAAAGGTGTTCAACATGCGCAAAGCAATCGCTTTGGGAGCTGCGTCACTTGGCCTCCTCGGTGCCCTCTCCATCGCTCCCGCCTCGTCCGCCGCACCCCAACTGCCCAGTAGCTGCACCGAAAACTGGTCCCGATCGTCAGGGGAGGGCGTGGCCAGCGGCAAATGGTGTGACAACTACACACGCGTGACGGGAACGGTCAAGGACACCAAGGCTGACGGCAGGTGTCCGTTCGTCCGCGGGCACCTCAGCAACGGAAGGCATGTGGACAGCGAATGGGCAGGGCCGAAGGGTGACACCTCGCCCGTCAACCTCTCGGCACCCGCAGGAACGTACATTTCGGACCTGTCGATGAAGTACATCAACTGCTGACGACAGGCTTCCGGCAGTAGTGGGGGGAGGTACGGATGCCGTTGAAGCGGCCGTACCGGGCGCCCTGCTCGGTACGGCCCGACGCCTCTGGATTCCACAAACAGATTCACAGGCACTAGAAGACTACGTAGACCTTACGGAGGGTTTCGGTGACGTCCCACCGTCCGGACCAGCCAGGGGGAAGCACAAGGAGGTCGCCGGCAGAGAGAGTCACCTTCGTTCCGGTCTCGTCGTCGGTGAGGGTCGCCACCCCTGACAGGACGTAGCAGACCTCGGTGTCGGGCCGGTTCCGCACCGGCCAGCCGCCGGGACGGCATTCCCAGACACCGATGTTCCCATTGTTGAGATCGGCCGCGGCCCGCAGCACACTCAGCTCCGGGGTACCGCGGTCTGCGCCGGTGCGTATACCCGCGGCCGGTAGCGGGCCCGCGACCTGTGCCGCCGGTGTGTGGATCAGTGATGACATGCCGAGACTCCAGTCATGGATGGTTAGTGGGCGCCGGTCAGGCGCTCGAGAATCTGGGAGATACGGGAGGGTCGGCGGGTCAGCCGCTCCTCGACATCAGCGAGCCCGGCGGCCAGAAGTCCCGCGTTCACACCCAGCCAGCGGAACGGCTCCACTTCCCAGCGTGGCGACATGTGATCGACGATGGGCAGCTCGTTGATCGGCTCGTCCCGTCGCAGGATGAGGTTGCGCAGGATCCGGCTTGCCAAGTTGCTGGTTGTGACACCGTCGCCGACGTAGGAACCTGTCCAGGCCACGCCGCTGCGCCGGTCGAGGCCGACCGACGGATGCCAGTCCCGGGCGACCCCGAGCGGTCCACCCCACGTATGTGTCACCGGGACATCCGACAGGTCGGGGAAGAACCCGAGCAGCGTGTCGCGGATGCGCTGGTGGATGCGTTCGTCCTGGTCGAAGCTGGCGGACACCGTCGAGCCGAAGTGATACGGCGCGCCACGCCCGCCGAAGACCAGGCGCCCGTCGGCCGTGACCTGCGCGTAGATGCGGAGATTGCGCATGTCGTTGAACGCGATCCGGTGTTCGAGCCCCAGGTCGACAAGGCGTTCGCGGGGCAATGGCTCGGTCGCCAGCACGAGCGAGTACAGCGGCACCAGAGTGCGCCGGTGACCGCGCAGCGTCGGCGTGTATCCCTCTGTCGCCCGGACAGTGACGCCTGCGCGCACCCGCCCGTGCGGCGTGTCCACAAAGCCGCGGCCGATGTACTCGACCGGCGAGCCCTCATGAATGGTCCCGCCCAGTCGCTCCACGACCTCAGCGAGCCCGCGGACCAGCTTTCCGGGATGCACGACGGCGCAGTGCTCGGTGAAGGTCCCGCCGAGTACGCACTGTGCTCCGACGAGTTTGGCCGTCTCGTCGGCGCCGACGACATGCCACTGGTCGGGCAGCCCGAACCGGGCGGCCGCCTTCTGCTGCGCCCCGACCCTGGCGAGTTGGGCCTGGCTGCGAGCGAGCGAGAGGAAACCTTCGTGGGCGAAGTCGCAATCCAGCCCCTCGGCGCGCACGACCCGCCCGATCTCACGCACGGTCGCGTTCATCTCGCGCTGCAGGCGTACCGCGTCGGCGTGTGACGACGTCTGCGCGATGCGGTCCAGCGAAACCGGGAATATCGCCGAGGCCCAGCCGCCGTTGCGCCCGGAAGCCCCGAAACCGACGAACTCCTTCTCGAGCACGACGACTCGCAGCGACGGATCCGCTGTGAGCAGGTAGTAGGCCGTCCACAGTCCGGAGTAACCGGCTCCGATGATCACCACGTCCGCGTCACGGTCACCCGGCAGAGCGGGGCGGCGGCTCGGCAGCCCGCTGTCCCAGACGGGTGTCGGTTTCACATGCCCGTGTGTGCGCCTGCCCATTCCCTGCATCACGCCCCTCCAGCTCAGCCGTTGCCGTGACTCAGTGTGGATTGCGCGAGGTCGGCCAGCGAGTGAGCCAATGTATGACGCGAGCCGTTGTTGTAGTACGTTTGTCGACGTGGGAGCTTCGTGATCACAGTCAACGGCCTTCTCGAGACGAGGTCCGCCGACCTTGAGCTGGTAGCCGGACAGCGCGGCAGCGATCGGCTGGTGACATGGGCGCATGTCTGCGATCTGCCCGACCCGTGGACCTGGGTCCGCCCCGGCGATCTCGTGCTGACCACCGGTGACGGCCTCCCGGACACCGCCGATCAACAGCGCGAGTGGTTCTGCAAGTTGATCGATGTCGGCATCAGCGCGCTCGTCGTCGCCCTGCGGCCCGGGGCGCCGAGGCTGACCAAGTCCCTGATCGAGGCCGCCGACGAGCGGAGCGTCCCGCTCATCGTGGCCGACTTCCAGATCCAGTTCGGGGACCTGTCGCGCATCGTCATCGAGAGCACCGTCCAGTCCGAGAAGCAGCACATCAATACGGCCCGCAGACTGTTCGACGTCTACAGCGAAGCGCTGCGGACGCGCACCGGGCTGGCACGGAGGCTGGACGTGGTCTGCCAGTCACTGGGGTGGTCGGTCGAGGTCCGCGACAGCGTCACCGGACAGACCATCGCCCAGGCCGGCTCACCCGACGTCGACCGGGAGCCGATCTCGGTTGCCGTGCCGGGTCGAGTCCCCGCAGAGCTGCACGTGCGCCCACGGCGCCAGCACGCTCTTGACGGATCACTCGTGCATCATCTCGCCAGTCTGGTCGGCATCGAGCTCGAGCACGAGCACCAGCGGTGGGACGAAGTCAGCCGCCGTGGTGCGGCAGTCCTGGCCGGCAGCCTCGACGGCAGCGTGTCGACCGCGCAGCTGCTGCGGGAGCTGGTGGCGCGCGGGATGGGCGGGCAGCCGCTGGCCGTGGTCGTCATCAGGTCCGATCGCCACATCGGGCAGCAGCCGCTCGTCGTCACCGATACCGGCGACGACGTGTCGCCGTTGCTCACCGAGATCGACGGCGAGCTGGTCGTTCTCGCCCCTTCGGGATGGCCGGAGATCGAGCACTACGCCCACCAACTCGCAGCGACAGCACCTCGCCTCGGCGTCAGTGCCGCGTTCCACCCGGGTGGACGTCTCGACGACGCCTACTTGCAGGCGCGCGTTGCGGTGTCGCACGCAACGGCCATGGGCGTGCCTCTGGTCCGCTACGACGACCTCACACACTCCAGCGGCGTCCTCCCCCGGTCCGTTGCCGAGATGCGTCAGCTGGTTGAACGCACCCTCGGTCCGGTCATTGCCCACGATGACGCCCACGGATCCGAGCTGCAGACCACCTTGGAGACGTTCCTCGACAACGACCGGTCGTGGAAGCGCACGGCCACGGAGCTCGGGGTGCACCGGCAGACGCTGGTGTACCGGCTGACCCGGATCGAACGGCTGACCGGGCTCAAAGCCACCTCGTCGGCGGGGGTCGCCGCCCTGTGGTCCGCCGTCGAGTCCTCGCGCACGCTGTCAGGCTTCTAGACCAGCACGCAGCGGGGCCGATGCGGTGTGCGTCGGCCCCGCCGGGGTAGGTGTCGTCAATCCCGGGTCTCGACCAGCGGCTCGACGCGGCGGGCGAGCAGCCAGGTGACCAGGCCGAGAAGCAGGGCCGCGGCGCTCACCGAGGAGAAGTACACGGTCTCCGGCACGTCGACGAAGTACGTGCCCAGCAGACCACCGAGCGCCGAACCCGACGCGAGGGTGAGGAAGTTCAGCGCGACAAACTGCGTGGGGAATCGGCTCGGTGCGGCCCTGGTCACCAAGGCAAGACCGATCGGACCGACCAGCATCTCCGAGGATCCGGCGATCACCATCACGACCACCATGAACACCGGCGATACGGTCTTGCCTGTCGTGCTCGTGATCACGAGCAGCAGGCTGTAGGCGACCCCGACCTGAGCGAGACCCAGCGCGACCTTCCTCGCCGGTCCGGGCTGGCGGTCACCGAGCCGCAACCACAGACGCGCCAGGACGGGGGTGACGAGTACGGCCGCCAGCGGACTGGCCGTCGTGATCCACGTGGGCGGAACCGACCAGCCCAGCACGTTCAGATCGACCCGTTCCGTGATCACAATGGGAATCGTCGAAAACTTCTGGAACAGGAACCCGAAGTAGAGCGCACTGGCGACGAAGATCGGCAGGTAGCCCCGGACCCGCACCCGCTCGGCCGGCGTGACCTTCGCCGACGTCAGGAAGACCACAAAGTAGACGACCGCGACGGCGACCACGACGATCGTCGTAGCGAGAGAAAGATCGTCGGCCTCCACCAGACCGGTCCCTATCGTCACCACGAGCAGCGTGATCACGCCGGCGACGAGCAGCAACGGCACTCCGAGGGCAGCGCGATTGATCGGGTTGCGCACGAGGGCGGCTTCCGCGGGCAGTTTGCGCATCGCCGCCACGTACTGCGCCAGGGCCAGGACCATGCCGATCGCTGCGAGGCCGAAGGCCAGATGGAAGCCGGCGATGGTCTGTGTAAACCCGGTCAGCAGGGGACCGAGGACAGCTCCGATGCAGATCGCCATGTAGAAGTAGGAGAAGCCCACGTCGCGTCGAGTCGTGTCCGTGCTCGCCAGCATTCCGACGATCGTCGTGATGTTGGTCTTGAGCGCGCCGGTGCCCAGCACGATCAGGCTCAGTCCGGCCACCAGGCCGAACGCCCCTTGCAGGACCGCCAACACCACATGCCCGGCCGTGATGACGACGGCCCCGCAGAGCACCATGTTGCGGGGACTCAGGACCCGGTCACCGAGCCAGGCCCCCAGGATCTGCGCCAGGTAGACCGATCCGCCGTAGACCCCCACGACGCTCGCCGCCACCCCCGGGGAGAAACCCAGACCACCATCGACCACGGAGTAGAGCAGGTAGAACGTCAAGATGCCCTGGAGGCCGTAGAAGCTGAACCGCTCCCACAGCTCGGTGGCGGCCAGACTCCACAGCCCGGGAGACTGTGTCCTGACCAACGGGCGCTTGCCACCAACCACCTCGGCATCCCGCGCCTCGACGTCCCGCGACTCGGCGGCAGTTCGCGATGAATTCATCGTCCAGCCCTACCTTTCTTCCTGCTCGAGGACAGCGCGCCCCGAGTGCACGACGATCTGGTTCGAAACGGAGATTCTGGTTCGAAACGGAGATTCGGTCAGGAGAGTTCTCGGGTCAGTAGCGACGCCGCCCGTCGTCCGGAACGCAGCGCGGCGTTCATGCTCGCTCCGACCTGCTCGGTGTGCTCCCCGGCCAGGACGACGCCGTCGTAGCCGTCCTGAATGACATCGAGGTCCGCCGCCGCCCAGCCGACGAGGCGCGCCGAGTACGCGCCACGCGTCGACGACGCCGCGCCCCACTGTGTGCAGATCGCGCCGTCGGGCAGCATCCTCTCGTCGCGCGTTGCGGAGATCGCGTCGATCCACGTCGTGGGGCCACTGCCGACATCGAGAGCCCGGAGCGCCGCGGCGCCGCCCGCGAATGCGGTCAGAGCCGGTTCGGGCGCGAGATCATCTCCCTGGCGCGTCCAGCTCCACCAGTCGCCGCTCGGCCCTTCCATCCCGGACGCCTCGCCGGGCTCTACGAGCGGCACGCTGATCTTGGCCGCCTGCCCAAAACCGATGCGGCTCAGAGGTCCCGCCAAGCGGGCAGACATCGCGGGTGGCAGGTGCAGGTCCCGGAGCGCGGGGACGGGCACCGCCAGGACGACCCCGTCGGCGTGCAGAGATGGGCGTCCGTCGCACACGACTTCCAAGCCGCCGTTCGCGGCGCGCTCGATGCCGGTTACCTTGACCTCGGTGACCACCGGCTGGTGGAGCTTTGCGGCCAGGCCGCGAGCGATACGTTCGTTTCCGCCCTGCACGCGCAGTGCGGTGCCGTAACGCTTCGCCGACCCGGCTTCGGCGTACCACCGCGCGCTGACCTGGTCGAGGGGCACTGTCGTCGACGTCGCGAGCCGCCGCCGGACGGCCAAGCTGCCGGGTGTCTCCCCTGCCTCGGCAAATGCTTCCGCAACCGAGTGGTCGGAGCCACCCATCCGCAAGCGTCGCAGGATCGAGTCACGTACGACGCCGACCGCCTGACAGAGCCGGTCGTCAGCGGGCACGTCGTGCACCGGTGACGGCCTGCGATCGAAGTCGCACCCTTGAGGCACGAGTTGGAGCCCCAGGCTCATCGCTGTCCGGGCCACGGCGTCGTGCGCCTCGGCAACGAACTCGGCTCCCCTCTCGACGACGACCCCGTTCGGCAACCGAACGGACCACACACGTCCGCCGACACGGTCCGTCGTCTCGAGAACCGTGACCCGGGTTCCGCTCGCTTCCAGCTCTGTCGCCGCCGATAGGCCGGCGAACCCGGCTCCGACCACGATGACATGACGTCCGGATGTCATTTCTCATGCCTCCAAGCGTTCGGTCGACGTGCCTGTCCCCGCGCACGGGGGCCTGTCGACGGGTGTCTTCGTGAATGCCTGCGCGCCGTGCCACCGACGCAGGGGGCCGCAGTCCGGCCGTTCGGGAACGGGATGTCGGCGTCCTTAACAGACGATTACGTTCCCCGGTGACCCACACCACGAGCAATCTGACGAACATCCAATCGTTCGCACTGCTGTCATCACTTCGTATGAGGGGACCTGGGCTGCGGACGCGGCGCCGATGAAGAACCGGCCGACGGCGGCGGTGACGCCGCCGCGGCAGCCCTGCACAGCCCGGTCGCGGCCCGCCGCACCGATCTCACGACTCGTCAGGCCACGGGCGGCGAGCTGGACGATCTGCTGCTGGGGGCTGAGTTCGGTGCAGGCACTGGGCACTACGCTGCCGTCGGCCTCGATGCCGACGGCTCGCACTTCTGGTGCCCGGACCACCGGTGCCGCCGCCCGGGCCCCCGCTCGGCGCGGCGCTGGGAGAGGGGCTGGTCGCCGCGTCGGCGGTACCCGTGCTGTCGTCGGCGAGCGCCGTCCAGGTCCCGGCGCTGCCCATCGTCACCAGGGCGCTCGCCCCGGACGCGAAGAACACCCTACGCATGAAGTTACGGCGGCTCGCCTCGGTGTGCTCCGGTCCCTGCAACGGGCCTTCACCGCCGTCGATCTCGGGCATGGGGCCCACTTCACTCGCCGAGAACGCCCCTGAACAGGGAAAGCGTCAAAGGGCTGCCGGAGTCCAAGCGTCCGCGATCCAGCTGCCGTGGAATCCCAGCGGTACGCGGCCGGGCAGGTGAATCAGGGCCAGCGGGTGGCCGCCGAAGTCCTGGGCCGAGAGGATCACCAGGTCGGTCGCGCCGCGGTCGGGGTCGTTCACGTACGACAGAACGTAACCGTCGTCCTCGTCCCGCGCCGCGCGCCGCGGGACGAACACCGGCTCGCTGGTCGCCGCGCCCTCGGGGAATCGGTGGAGCCGCCTGTTGCCTCGCAACATGTCGTGCTTCATCAGGCAGTTGGTGAACTTCTCGTCCGGCGGCACGCCGTCGACGGTCTCGTAAGCGCGCCACATCTCGGCCGCGCTCGCGGTGTAGGCATAGCGGTGCCGGCGCGAGACCAGGGATTCATTGATGCGAGGGAATTCCTGCGGACGGTCGTCGAGCCGACTGCTTCGGACCCGGCCCGCGCGCAGATCGATCGTCCAGCGGTCGAGCGTCGGAGAACCGGTCGCGGAGGGCCCGCCCATACCGCGGCCGGCGGCATAGAACGGCGCGGGGAACCCGGTGTAGTCCACCACGACCGTGTCACCCTGGTCGTAGGCGTTGAGCGTGTGCGAGTAGTACACCGGGGCGATCTCGAACCAGCGCGTGGTGCCGCCAGTGCGCGGCAACAGCCCGATGCGCATGGGATGTTCGTCGTTCCACACATACGGCACGATCGCGCCCGCCTCCGCGGCGGCACCGTCGAAGGTGATCGGCACGTCCACGATCACCACGTACTTCTCGGTGAGCGCGAAGTCGTGCATCATCGGCGCGTCCGAAACGGGAATCCGCGTGGTCCGCGCCACCCGGCCGGTCCGGTCGATCATGATGTGCCGCACATGGTTCCAGGCGGGGTAGTACGCGATCGCGTGCAGTTCGTCGGCCGCCGCGTCGTACTTGGTGTGCGCGGTGAACGCGCCCTGGAGAGTGGAGCGGAAGTCGTACGGGCGCACGGTGTTGAGCTCGCCGTCCAGCTCGTACGGCAGCGGACCGCTTTCCTGCATCGCCAGGATGCGGCCCTTGTACGGGATCACGTGCGTGTTGCACGCGAAGTCGTCCGGCGGTGCCTGGCCCGGGTAAGTCTCCCCCAGCTTCGCCGTCACCTGCGAGGACCGCACCCAGCGGTTGCGGTACCACTCCGCGCGCCCGCCGCGCAGCCGGACCCCGTGCACCATTCCGTCGCCGAGCATCCAGTGGTGGGCGCGGATGTCCTCAAGGCCCAGAGCGTTCGGGCCGTTGCGCAGGTAGCGGCCGTCCAGGTCACGCGGAATGCGGCCGGTGACCTTGAGATCAAAGGCGGTCAACTCCTCGGTGACCGGCGCGAACGCCCCGTCCAGGAACGGGGTCGCCCCGGTCACGCCGCTCTGCCCGGCCACACCACTCGCCTGCGCGCCAGCCGTGAAGAAGCCAGGCCCGAGACCGGTCCCGACCACGCTGCCCGCTGCCGTAACCGCCGCGCCCTTGAGAAGTCGCCGCCGCGTGTGACTGGCCATCATGCTTCCCCGCTCCGTGATCGACGCCGGCTCCGTCGGCCGGACCCTTGGTGACGGGAGCAACCCTCCTCCTCGGTCGCCCGTGAAGCAGTCGGCCCAGGCCCCGAATCGGGTGGTGATGCTGGCACCACCCCCGAGGCGGCACTGTCGTGTCAAGCCGTCGGAGGAGCTCTTTCACGCCCAGCATCCGCCCCGCGCCCCCGGACGTCTCATCCAGCAGCGAGCTGCCGCTTGGCGTGGTGTCGTCCTCGCTGACTACCGTAAGCACAGGCGCAGTTCGGCTCTCCTGCCCCCGCCCGGCCTGCCCCGATCAGCGCTTTCCCGGCGGCGCCGCCGCGGGCCGCAAGGCCGCGGTCGAACACATCGACCTGCACCTGGCCCACGTCCGCGCGGGCGGCGGACCACGCGGCGAGGCGTGGTGTGCCTGCCGCGCCGCCGACTGTGCGTGGCCGCCACCCCCGGCTGCCAGATCGCGCAGCGGATCGCGCTCCACGACCTTGAGCCCGACGTGCTGCGGGTGGAACTCAAGGGTGTCCCCGCATCCGTCGCCACGAGGCCCACCGATCCCCCGTACGCGAGGATGTCGACGAGGGCCACGTGGGGGCGCAGTGACCGGGCCAGGCGAACCGCTTCTATTCCGTCGGCGGCCTCGTCGACGGCGCGCACGTCGGGTTGGGCGTTGATGATGTGTCGTAGGCCGCGTCCCGCGCTGGCCTGGTCGTCTGTCGGCGGGCGTGGCGCCCTGGGACGTGCGGGTCAGCCACCTTGGCCGATGCCCCCGATCGGGCCGACCTTCACCGGGGAGCCAGTACCGTCCGTGACGGGCAGCGTGTCGGCGCCCGGCCAGTCGAGGGTGACCGACTTCGTCTCGCCCGGCGGGGTCACCACCAGCCCCGTGACGCGGACCCCGGAGCCGCCCGACTTGTTGATCGGGTAGTTGATGCCGAAGTACACCGACTCCCCGTCCTTGAGGATGTCCGGGTCGGCCGGCTCTCCACTGCGCTTCGCGGACAGCGCCCCCTCGCTGGTCTTCAGGTCTACACCCGCGAACCCGGAGACCGTGCAGTCCCGGCCACCAGCGTTCTTCAGCGTCACCGCGACGGTGCCATCGCCGTCGCCGTCGATGGTGCGGTCCGCCGCCGTGATCTCCAGCTCGTCGGTGCGGCACTTGCCGGCCTTGCCGTTCTCGTCGGAGCCGGTCCCGGCGGCCGTGCCCTGCCCGCCGGAGTCCTTCCCGCCGCCCTGGTCCGAACCGCCCGAGCCCGAACCACCGCCCTGGTCCGAACCGCCCGAGCCCGAACCACCCCCCTGAACCGAACCACCCGAGCCCGAACCACCGCCCGAGGAGGACGCAGTGGACACGGGCGACGGATCGCTCTGTCCCGTGCCGTCATCGTCGTTCTGGCAGGCCGTGAGCGAGAGACCCGCGGCAACGGCCAGGGCGGCGAGGGTGAGCTTGTGAACGCGCATCATTTCTTCCTCAGCATCGGTTGGGGGTGCCGACTGCTCGGCACGAGTCGGTACGAGCGAGTGTTTCTGAGCACCAAGATTCGCCCGGCCCGGCGAGCGTTCCGCCCAACCGCCGCCTAATACAGTCCTGTTACACCCCAGTCGGGCACACCGCACTCCGCCGACTGGCCGGGACGACGGTTCCCGCCACCGTTCCGGGGCCGCCCGGCCGACGTCCGCCGACCCGGAGATCAGGGCGGCCCTGCGGGGACGGTCGGCTCGCGGTCGCGGCGCCGGGGCCCTCGGGCAAGGCCCCGGCGGTGCCCGTGCGGGCGTGACTCCGGATTGGGGCTCAGATCCAGGTGGGCAGGTGGCTTTCGGCGTAGCGGGCTCCGAAGCCGCCGTCGGGGAGGATCGCGTCGATCGCGGCGAGATCTGCGTCGGTCAGAGTGACGGCGGCGGCGCCGACGTTCTCCTCGATGCGCTTCGGGCTGCGGGTGCCGGGGATGGGCACGATGTGCTCGCCCTGGGTGAGCAGCCAGGCCAGGGCGAGCTGGGAGACGGTGATGCCCTTGGTGGCAGCCAGTTCGCTGAGCCGGTTGACTACCTCGACATTCTTCTCGAAGTTGCCGGGCTGCCAGCGGGGGTCGCGGTTGCGCATGTCGGTGGCGTCGTACTGGCCGGCGGGCTTGGCGGTGCCGGTGATGAAGCCGCGGCCGAGTGGCGAGTAGGCGACGAAGCCGACGCCGAGTTCATCCAGGGTCGGGAAGAGCTGCTCGATGTCCCGCTCGAAGAGGCTGTACTCGGTCTGGAGGACGGAGACCGGCTGGACGGCGTGGGCCTTGCGGATGGTCTGGGGGCCGGCCTCGCTCAGGCCGAAGTACCTGACCTTGCCTCCGTCGATCAGCTCCTTGACGGTGCCCGCAACGTCCTCGATGGGCACGTCCGGGTCGACGCGGTGCTGGTAAAGGACGTCGATGTGGTCGACGCCCAGGTAGCGCAGGCTGTTGTCGGTGACCTTCCGGATGTTGTCCGGGCGGCTGTTGAGGCCGTAACCCTGCTGTGTTCGGGAGGCCAGGTCGAAGCCGAACTTGGTGGCCAGGACCACCTCGTCGCGGAAGTCCCTGACCGCCTTGCCGAGCAGGATCTCATTGGAACCGGTGCCGTAGCCATAGAGCTCGGCGGTGTCGAAGAAGGTGACGCCCAGGTCGTGGGCGCGCCGGATGGCGGCGACGCCCTTCTGCTCGTCGCCGGGGCCATAGGCCATCGTCAGGCCCATCGAGCCATAGCCGATCGCCGAGACGGTCAGGCCCTGGCTCCCCAGTGTCCGCTGTTGCATGACGCACTCCTCACGGTCAAACCAAACGGTTCGGTTCTGAGCGTACGCCGGGCTTTCCGCTCTTCCAAACCGAACCGTTTGGTCAGATAGCCTGGAGGTGTGATCTCCTCGACCAGCGCGGACTCCACCCGCGATCGCATCGTCACCGCGGCCAAGGACGAGTTCTCCCGGTACGGGATTGCCGGCGCACGCATCGAGCGCATCGCCAAGGCCGCGAAGACCAGCAAGGAACGTCTCTACGCGTACTTCCGCAGCAAGGAGGCCCTGTACCGGTTCGTCGCCGAGCAGGAACTGGCCGCGGTGGCCGAGGCGACCCGTATGGACCCCACCGACCTGCCCGAATATGCCGGACGGGTGCACGACTACTTCGCTGCCCACCCCGAACACTTCCGCCTCATCAGCTGGGGCCGGCTGGAACTCGCCCGGAGCGACGCCGACGCCGGTGACCCGACCCTGGAATCCGTACGCCGTAAGGTCGGGCAGCTGCGCGAGGCCCAGGAGGCCGGGCATCTGGATCCGGCCTGGGACCCCATCGACATCCTCGTCTTCGTCAATCAGATCGCCATGTCCTGGGCCGGACAGCTTGATCTCGTCCAGGCGGTCGCCGACCACGTCCGCGACCCCTCCCTGGCGGCCCGCCGCACCGCCGTCGTCGCGGCCGTCCAGCGGCTCTTCCCTGCCGGTGCGGGAACACATTACTGAGACACGGCCTTCAGGAGTGCCCAACGGGCCATCACGGTTGCCCGGATGAGTGATCCGGCCACCTGGAGGCGGCTCCAGCCATCCGGCAGGGGAGATCCAGCCTGCTGCCGGATACACCGTCCGCCGAACCCGGCAGCAACCTGGGGACATGGCATGCAGCACAGGGACAGGCACCCGGTGAACGGGCGCACTGCAGCGGTGACCGGGAGGCCGCCCTCGTGGTGCGCCACATGATCCGCCCTTTTTGGCCATATCTGAGACTAATGATGGACATGACATGATGCCGGAAATACCCTCTGGTGCATGAGATCCTCCTTGTTGCGTAAGCGTGGCATCTCCGCGATGTCTCTCGGGATTGCAGCCGCCGCTGTTTCGGTCTTGGCGGCGCCCCCGGCTCAGGCCGCGGCCACATACTGGCAGTTCAAAAGCATCGAGACAGGAACATGTCTGACCGGAGGGACAAGCGGGGTCGCCTGGGCCTCCGCCTGCACCGGCAGCCAGAACCAGCAGTGGGACTGGGTCGGCGACAGCAGTGGCGCGGACTACCCCCAGCTCAAGAACAGGGCCACCGGACTCTGCCTGGCCACCGACAAGGCAACCAACTTCAATGCGGTCTGGACGAGCACCTGCACGTGGACGCTCGGCCAGCGCTGGAATTTCGAGGCCACGACAGGGCAGTTCACTTCGGCCCTCGGACAGGCGCTCAAAGCGTACTCTGACGGCTCTCTCCACACTGTGCCGGGCAGCTACCAGGCATGGGACGGCTGGCATTAGAACTTGAGGCAACCCGGAACACCCGGGCCGGGGCGGTGGTGAAGCGTCCCGTGCCCGGCCCGGCCGTCAGTCGAGACACCGCCGAGCCCGGCACTGTGCGGGTTCCTCCTCACCGGTCAGGACGACATCCGGCGCTACGTCGCAGTCGAGGAAGCCGACGGCCTGGTCGCGGCCGACGTGCACCTCACCGGCGCCTTGACCGCGCTGCTGGCGGCTCTCCGGGCGCTCGTGCGCGAGGAGGAACGCTGACCAGGACACCGGGGGCACATACAACTGCAAGGCCCCGACGGGGTGGTGGTCAACCTCAATCGCTGGGTCGAGGGCTTGCCCACGTTCGACGGCCCGAACTCGGCGACAACCCCCTTGGTCGTCAAGGCCGTCAGGGGCTCACCGTGCCGTTTCCCCTCCCGGTGCGCGGGTGTTGTCGCCGTGAACGGAGTGCCACGATCGGCCCGCACCCCGGCAGAGGCCGCCCGGCTACTCGGCCGAGGGGCGTCCGGTGATGTCCGACAACTCCTCGTACAACCCTGCCAATGCGGTGTGATCGTCGTCGGTGCCCGTGTGCGGCGCGGCGAACCAGCGCGCGTAAGCAGCGATCTCGGAAAGCCGCCAGTCGAGCACGAACAGCTCGACCATCGCCGGGTCGGGGTTCAGATCGGCGCCGGTGGCCGTGCCGAGCAGATCGGCGTAGTCCCGCTCGCGCGGCGCGAGAGCAAGCGACTCCCAGTCGACCAGCTTCAGTCCACAGACACCTATGACCTGGTTGGCGAAGTGCGGCTCACCGTGAGTCGGCACCCAGGTGTCCCGGCGGGTCCATGCGATGTCCGCCAGCTCCAGGTAACGAACGGTCCAGCGCCTGATCGCGTCGCAGCGGGCGGCGAGTGCGGCCCGCGCCTTCTCTGCCAGGGGTCCGGATGCCCAGGGCCGGGCAGTGCGAACGCGTACCTCATCGGCGAACTCCGGGCCCACCCGTGGAGTCCAGTGCTGCAAGCTGTCCGGCCGCGCTGCCCGATGCAGAGCGGCCAGCGCGGCGACGACCTCATGGACGTGCTGGGGCTCTCGGGCCTCCGCCGCGGTCGGAGACCGCCCGTCCAGCCACGGCGTCACGCTGAGCACGCCGGGCCCGACATCGACGGTAAAGCCCCCGGACCGGGCAGGCACCGGCGCACACACCACATCCAAGCCGCCGGCCGCCAACGCGGCGGCCCCCGCATAGGCAGCCTCCAGCGAAGTCGCGGTGTGCCAGGGCGCCAATTGGTCCAACGTCACAAACAGAGTCGTGTCGGCGCCGCACACTCGCCAGTGGTACGCGCCGAACCCCCAGGGCAGGTAATCGACTTCGGCAGCCCGAGGCAGCCAGTGGGCGGCGACCGCTCGTACGACCGCGTCATCGCTGATGAAAGAGGGAGGAGAAAGCACAATGCCCGATCCTAGGCAGCGCGGTAGGCCACCGGCATGCTATTTCACCGTCGGCCACTTCCACCGGGAACGCCACCCGCGCTGCGACCGGCTGCCGCTGCGAGGATGTCGGCCCTGGGTCCGCTACTCGATCCGCGACTCGGACTGGATGTCGTAGAGAGCACGTGGCAGGAAGGGGACCTTGCGGGCGTCGGTGCGCGTACGACGGCACCTCTTCGGAAGGTTCAGAGCGGAGTGTGGGGTCAGCGGGGGGCAGAAAGGCGAGTTCCCCCCTTGAAGCCACGCCAACAGCCCTCCGTTCGGTGCCACCGCTACCGCAGACAGGCAAGGGGAACGGTGGAAAGGGAGCTATCTGACCGCCTGTGGCGAGGTCCCACACCCGCACTCTCGACGCCGACGACAGCGACAGCGACCGGTCAGCCGTCCAGCCGACTGTTCGTGCCCTGTCGAGGCCACGGCGTCCGGTTGTGGCTCGTCCTTCAGCGCCAGGCTTCCGCTGCGCCACTCGCGTATTCGGCAAAGGTGACCGGCGCCCGTCCGGTGACGTGGAGCACGTCGTCGGTCGGCTGCGCTGCCTACACCTTGCCGGCGTGGCTGTCCTCGGTCAGTGCCACCGCCGCGACCGCGGCCACGTCCGCCACCGAGACAGGAGCCACGCGACCGTCACCGGCCGGGACAGCCGCGACACCTGGCCTACGTCACCGCGTGGCGGATGACGGTCGCCGCTCGCCTGCTGCGCGAAGGGTCGGCACCACTGCGCCGTATCGCGCGCGAGGTCGGCTACGACTCGGAGTTCGCCTTCGCCCGTGCCTTCAGGCGCGTCGTCGGCCGGCCCCCCGGCCACTACCGCGCCGCACACAGGCCGGAGCGGCCGGAGCGCTGATAGCGCCGTCCAAGTGGGAAGTACAGCACCCGGTCAGGCACGGACCGCACGCCCTGTCAGGAGGGTGACATACGGCGTCAACAGGTACCGGACGCGTGGGCGGCCCGGGGTCCTCGTCCAGGCATGGCCGCACGGGCCTGACTGGTCATCACAACCCAGACAACTCATGCGGCCCCGCCGGCCAACCTACGCCCTGGACCCGACACCGTCACCGCACTGAACGGGGTGCCTGGCTGCGGCGAAAAGCCGCCTGCACCTTCCCCGCCGCCTCCGCGATGTCACCCATCGCCTCTGCCGTCCCTCAGAAGCGGACCGGGGGCATGAGCAGAAGCTGCACCGTTGAACCCGGCTATGTCACCTCGAAGGGCTTACGCCCCGTGTGAGCTCGGCCAGGGAGATCGGTGAACCGAGGATCCGCTCGGCCGCGCGATGCCCTGAGTTGAGCGCGCCGTGGACGGTAGCTGGGTCGCGCCCCCAGGTCGCTTCTCCCGCAAAGTGGAGAACGCCGTCGACGGGTCCTGCCATCGCATCGTGATCGTCGTGCGAAGAGCCGACGGCGACGTAGGAGTACGAGCCGAGGGCGAGAGGGTCGATGCCCCAGCGTGTGATCCAGTGCGCCACGGGCCCGGGGACGGAGTCGCCGTAGATCTTGCGGAGGGAGTTGAGCACCGACGAGACCACCTCTTCGTCGGTCTTCTGCTCGATCTCCCGCCCCCAAGCACCGCCGGCGAAGGTCAGCAGCATCGGCTTGCCGCTCACCACGGAGACGTCGTACCAGGAATGCCAGGGGACGCCGGCCTGGCCGTGCTGCCGGATCGCATAGACATCGTCCTGCCAGAACCGGTCTGGAAACTGAAGGAAGACCTTGTTGAACACGCCCATTCCAAGTCGAGCGACAGGTCCCGCAACGGCGTCGGGCAGAGCGGGCGTGAAGTCGATCGCCCCTGCTTTGAGCACGCCCAACGGCACTGTGACGATCACGTGGGCGGCCTCGAAGGACTCGTCCTCCGTGTCGACTCGCACCCCTGTGGGCGACCTGGTGATGGCGGTCACGGTCATTCCCAAACGCACGTCGAGGCCCTCCGCGAGCGCCCGGGGAAGCACATCGTAGCCACCCGGGAAGATCACTTCGTCACCTTCGATGGTGTCCTCGTCGAGGGCGTGTGCGGCGACCTGTTCGACCTCTGCGCCGCATTGTTCCTCCGTGCGATGCCGATAGAACGCGCGGACCCGTTCGGCGCGTTCGGGTTCCCATCCGGTCGCGGCAAGGGCGCGCTCGGCCGCAGTGGCGTAACTCTCGTCGTGACCGGACCCCGCGACGGTCAGCTGGAAAAGGTCATCTGCCGTGTCGACGTCGCTGTTCCATTGTCGTGTCGCGTCGTCGTCCAGCAGGCGCCGGGATTCGTCGTAGTCGGCGATCGGCCGCCCGCCGGCCTGGAAGCTCCCCACCGTGAACTCGCGCGTCTCCATCCCGAGCTCGGCGACAAGTCCCGTGAGTGGGTTGCCGGTGAGGCCATGGATCCATGAGGCGCCACGGTCGACGGAGAACCCTGCCGTGCGGTCCGTCCACATCCGCCCACCGACGCGGTCTCGCGCCTCAAGGACGACCACACGTTGTCCTGCGGTGTGAAGCAGTCGCGCTGCGGTGATGCCGGCGATTCCCGCGCCGACGACGATAGTGTCCATCATCTTCTCTCTTCTCCAGGTCTTGAGGTCGGATCTGCATGTCGGCTGTCGGCTGTCGGCTGTCGGCTGTCGGCTGTCGGCTGTCGGAGGCAGGTGTGCCGTCGACGGCGAAGCTATTCATTCAGGCGCGAGCACCTGGGTGTCAGGGTTGAGGGAATGCTTGCGGAAGTAGTCACGGGCGCCGGGGGGCATCGCCCGGACGAGCATGAGGACGGCGCCGAGTACCAGCGAATCCACGCCGATGAGGAAGGCGCTGCCGAGTCGGTGAGGTCAGGGGTGTCAACGCCACAGAGCGTGTGAGGAGGCTGGGCTCGAGAGTCGCCTTCTGTGCTGCGTGATCGGCTCGGGTCGTCGGCGTGCGGCGGCTTGGACGGACCCTGCGTACGCCGCCGGGCCCCGACCTGCGGATGTGCGACGTCAGAGGGCGTAACGCGCCATTGTCCGCTGCCCCATGGTCATCGGATCGGCCACCCCGAGGACTTGGACCGTTTTGCTGTCGATCAACCGCTGCATCCGCTGCAACCGCAGCCTGGCAGCCGAAGGCGACAACCCCACCTGCGGCCTCAGATCGGCATAGGAAATCCGACCGTCGACCTGCGGCTCCCGCAGGATGGCCCGGTCGATGTCGTCCATGAAGTACTTCCCTCTTCTACGCAATCGGCAAGCAGCACCACAGTTTCAAGCATATTGACGGATAGCAGCGCTCGAATCAACAGTTTCAGCGAGAGAATCGAGCTAAGCGCAGCGCCCGGGGGTAGCAGCGGAGAACGCGCCGTCGTGGATGCGCAGGGTGCGGCGGTCGCCGTGGAGGAGGTCGAGCACGGGGAGCACGGCGATGAGATGACTGGTCGGCTGTCGCAGGACCTGGCACTCGGCGCCGTCGGTCGCTGTGCAGTTCAGCGTGAGGTGTGGCCACGGACCGTGTCGCGGAAGGCGATCGGGGTCTGTCCGGTGCGCTGGTGGAAGTACTTGCTGAAGTGGGTCGCGCTGGGGAAGCCGAGGTGGTCGGCGATGCGGGCGGCGGTCTGGTCGGTGTGGGCGAGCAGGCGTTTGGCTTCGAGGACGACACGGCGGTCGATGAACTCCTTGGCGCCGAGGCCGGCTGTGGCGAGGGTGGCGCGGGAGAGGGTGCGGGCCGAGTAGCCGAGGGTGCTGGCGTAGTCCTCCACGCGGCGGGTGCGGGTGAAGTCCTTCTCGACGGCGTCACGGAAGCTCAAGTAGGTGGAGCTGGGTTCGGGGGCGGGGCGGCCGGCCGGCGCCGTGAGGTGGGTGAGGCGCAGGACGAGGACGGACAGCAGGTGGCGCAGGGCCGCGGTGTGGACCTCCAGCGGCAGCTGTCCGAGTGCGTGGAACTCGGCGGTCAGGTGGTCGGCAGCCATCCCCAGGGCTGCGGCGTCGTCGGGCAGCGGGCGGTGGAGGACCGGCAGGTGGGAGTCCCTTTCGGCGGCGGTGGTGGTGGCCGGGTCGAGGAAGTCCGGCCGGAAAAGGATCAGGGTGCCCTCGGCGTGGGTGAGGTCGCCCCACTGCTGGACCTGGCCGGGGCGTACCCAGAGCCAGGAACCGGGATCGAGGGCGAAGGCGGCGAAGTCGACCGTGTGCCGCAGGGTGCCGTCGGTGAGCGCGAGTAGGTGGTGGAAGTCCGGGCGCTGGGGGAACGCGAGGTATCTGGTCGGCACGCGGTGGCGCAGGTCGGCCAGGGAGAGCACCTCGACCCCCGCGGGGATTCCCACTGGCGCGACGAAGGGGATCTCGGGGATCTCCCGGACGTCATCATGTCGGTTTTTGGCCATCACTAGTCGCGAGTGTATCCGTTTGCTGCTGTTCAGCCCGCTTAGCTTGGAGGTGTTGCCCTTCCGGCACGACGTAGCTGTCGGAAAGCAGTCATGAAGGGAGGAGTGTGGTGTCTGTTGCGGAACGGGTCCAGTTGACCTACGCATTCGACCATCTCGCTCGATGAGTACCTGGCCACCGCGTCGTCCTGACCCCACGCCTCCCCACTCTGTTATCCACAAGGAGAATCTCCATGAGCAATGCCAAGCACATCGTTGTGACCGCCACCGACGGGCTGTTCGGCAAGCAGGACCCGAGCGCGGTGGACCGCTGGGTGGCAGCCGACTACACGCAGCACAGCGCCCTGGCCGCCGATGGCCCCGAGGCCCTGCGCCAGCTGGTCGCCGGCCTCGGCGACGGCTTCCGCTACGACGGCTCCCGCGTCCTTGCCGATGGTGACCTGGTCGCCCTGCACGGCACCTACCACGGTTTCGGGCCCGAGCCGTTGGTCGGCTTCGACATCTTCCGCGTCGACGGCGAAGGCAAGCTGGCCGAGCACTGGGACGCCCTGACCCCGCGGGTCGAGAACACGGTCTCGGGCCGCTCGCAGACGGACGGCCCCACCGAGATCACCGACGCGGACAGGACCGAGGCCAACCGCGCCCTGGTCGCCGAGTTCGCGCAGAAGGTCCTGGTCGGCGCCGACTATTCCGTGCTCACTGATTACATCTCCACCGAGACCTACGTCCAGCACAACCCGGAGGCCGCCGACGGCCTGGACGGGTTCGGTGCTGCTGCCGCGAAGTGGGCCGAGCAGGGCAAGCACCTGGTCTACACGAAGGTCCACAAGGTCATCGCCGAGGGCGAGTTCGTCCTGCTGCAGTCCGAGGGCACCTTCGGGGTCCCGGTGACGTACTACGACCTGTTCCGTGTCCAGGACGGCAAGATCGTCGAGCACTGGGACGTCATCACCCCCGTCCCGGCCGAACTGCCGCACGGCAACGGCCTGTTCTGACCGGCCCCCTTGCGCACCCCCAGGAGAAACCCGTGCCCGCCGCCGCGCCCCTCACCGCCTATCGCACCCAGATCGCCCTGGACGCGCCGTTCCGGCCTGCCCCGACGGTTGCCGGTCGCGCGGAGTGGCCCGGCCTGGTCCGCAACGCGCTGCGTCTGCTCGCCGACGACCCGGCCTGGGCCCGCGTCGGGTTGCAGGGCGAGGACGCCGACCGCGTCGATGACGTACGGGCGCGGCAGCTCCTGCGCGCGGTGCTGACCGTCCGCGACCCGGGTCCGTTTCCCGAGGAGACGATCCGGGCGCTGGACGCCCTGCTCGACAGCGAGCGGCTCGCCCGTCCCCTCATGGATGCGACCCGGCTGCCCCTGCTCGCCGAGGAATTCCCGCGCACGGCGTATCCGGCGGCCGGACACACCGTGCTCTGGCAGGGCGACATCACCGCCCTCGGCGCGGACGCGATCGTGAACGCCGCCAACAGAGCCCTGCTCGGCTGCTTCCTCCCGCTGCACCCGTGCATCGACAACGCCATCCACAGCGCCGCAGGTCCGCGCCTGCGCGAGGACTGCCGTACGGTCATGTCCCTGCAGGGCGGCCATGCGGAACCGACGGGGACCGCCAAGATCACTCGCGGCTACCACCTGCCCGCCCGCTACGTCCTGCACACCGTCGGCCCCGTCGTCGACGGCCCCCTGCGCCCAAAGCACGAGCGGGCGTTGGCGGCCTCCTACCGCGCCTGCCTCGACCTCGCGGCCGAGGTGGACCACCTCCGCACGATCGCGTTCTGCGGTATCAGCACCGGGGTCTTCGGCTACCCCAAGGCGCCCGCCGCACGTACCGCCCTGGACACCGTGGCCGAATGGCTCGAAGAGCACCCCGGGCGGCTCGACCGCGTGATCTTCAACGTGTACGCGGACGACGACCGCGCTGCCTACCTCCACGCCCTGACCGAAGGAACCGCGCCCCGATGAACCAACCGGAATTCGACCTGGAAGCCGCCGCCGACACGGTCCGCACCTGGCTCGAGAGGGCCGACCGGGTTCTGGTCACCGCCGGGGCCGGACTGAGCGCCGCCGCCGGATACGACTACGGCGACGCCGACCGCTTCCGGGAACTCTTCCCGGCCCTGCACCGGCTCGGTCTGCGCTCCCGCTACCTGGTCGGTGTGCCACTGCCCCCGGCCCTGCTCTGGGGCTACTGGGCCGTCCACATCGACGACATCCGCTACAACCCCGCCCCCAACCCCCTCTACCAGAGACTGCGCGCGCTCGTGGGCGACACGGACCACTGGGTGATGACCTCCAACGTGGACGCCCTGTTTGCGCGCAACGGCTTCGCCCCTGACCGCATCTTCACCCCGCAGGGTGACTACGGCCGCTACCAGTGCACCACCCCCTGTACCCCGGCCACCTGGGACAGCAGCCCACTCGTCGAACGTCTCCTCGCCGCATACGACCCGGCCACCGGCGCCGTCACCGACCCCCAGGCCCTCCCCCACTGCCCGAACTGTGGCGGCGAGGTCGAGATCAATGTCCGTATCGGCCCCGAGTTCATCGACGCCCCCTACCGCCCCGCCGGCGGCCGTCTCCAGGACTGGCTGAACACGACCCCCGCCGACACCCACCTGCTCATCCTGGAATTCGGCGCCGGCTTCAACACACCCGGCGTCATCCGGTGGCCCGGCGAGCACCTCACCCGCCGCTTCCCCAGCGCGCGCCTCGTACGCGTCAACCCCACCCACCCGGAGACCCCCGCCGACCTCGCCGACCGGGCCCTGCCAATCCCCACCGGCGCCAAACGCCTGCTCGACGCACTCGCGCCGTACCCGGCGCCCCACCCTACGGTGACCCCATGAGCGACCTCCAGCAGAACAAGGCCACGGCCAAAGCGTTCTACGACCTGATGTTCAACCAGTGCCGACCCGCCGAGGCGATCGAACGCTACGTCGGCGACACCTACATCCAGCACAACCCGCACGTCGCCGACGGCAAGCAAGCATTCATCGACTACTTCGACCGCATGGCCGCCGAGTATCCCGGCAAACACGTCGAATCCAAACGCGCCTTCGCGGAAGGCGACCACGTCATCCTGCACTCGACCTACGGATGACCGGTGTTGGCCCGCGTGAGAGCGGTTGGACACGCTCAGTCATAGGCCCTCTATCCAGCTGCTCAGCGCCTGGAACGTCACCGTCACGACGGCGATCACCACCTTCAGGAGGTAAGCGAAGCCGTCGGTGCCCCAGATGATCGCGATGATCACCAGCAATCCGAGACACCCGAGGCAGCCACTCTGCTGCCGTGTGCTCGCATCGGCGGAGGAGCCCATCTCGTCAGATGGCTTGCTGCGCCGCCGCTGTTTCTCTCGCCGTTCGGGTCCGGATTCCTTGTAGTCGCAATCATGGTCGTCCCAGGAGATACCGTTCCAGACACCGTACCGCCCGCACCTGCACCTCTTCTCCATTCAGCCACCCCGTTCGTACGCACCCGTCCACGGCTCCCGAGCGGGAGATGCCCACGGCGCTGCGCTGCTCAACATGACTCAGCGAATCCGGCTCAAACCCATGTTCGCCGTGTTGAGTTCGTGCCGGTAACGCGGGTCCTCAAAGTTGGGCGGTGTGGAGGTGTCCGCGGGCTCGGCGGGTGGTGACGGGCTATGCCCGGGTCTGGGGCACGCTGGTGGCGGCACTGGCCGGGGCGGACGCGCAGCCTGGTTTCAGCAAGGAACCTGACAGCCCTTCACCCCACGCCGACCAGCTGATCAGCACCTCCCGCGCAGCGGGGGAAGCCCACCCCGCCCGGCACTGCCGGGCGGGAGCCACAGAGAACAGACGACGGTAGGTCAGACGAGATCGGACACCGCACGGTACGCGGCGTCGAAGGCGGCATGTGTGTAACCGAATGCCTGCGCATCGGAGTTGGCGATGGCGATCCGGCCGACGGGCCTGCGGGCTTTGACGTAGGGCCGCTCCGACTCGGGCAGGAGCAGGGCGGGGTCGTCGAGGGAGTTGTATTCGTAGGCATAGCCGTGCGCCCACCGGTTGACGGTGATCGCGGTGATGTCGCGGGCCGGGTCGAAGCCGTGATCGGTGAGGGAGCGGGCCATCGAGTCGCGGATCTCACGCTCGAAGTTCTCGAAAGGCATCCTGATGAGCTGTCGGCGGCCGGCTTTGTGCTGCTCGCGGCAGACCAGGCCGGGGGCATTGGGAGTGGCCGACAGGGAGACGACGGTGGGCAGTTCGGGCCGGTGCGGCATAGCGAAGTCGCCGATCTCGGTGACCGTCGGCAGGCCGAAGCCGCTGAAGAAACCGGAGGGCGTGCTGACGCGGGAGACCCGGGCCGCGGCGAAGGGCCGCCAGTTCTTCAGCGCGACCCGCGCGTACACCAAAGGCACCTTGACGCCGTAGCGCATCGCGGTCACCTGTTCGTCGGGCAACTCGGGGACGAGATAGGAGGTGACGGAGTTCCAGCAGGCCATGACGGCGCCCTTGGCCTTCACCCGGTAGCTGCGGCCGCCCTTCGAGTAGCCGACGACCACTCCGTGCCGGCCGTCATTGCGTACCTCGAACGCCGTGCTGGACAGCCGGACGCGGACTCGGTTGCCTGGGTGGTCGAGTCTGCTGTAGTCGGCCTTTGCGGTGACGATCTCCCGCCAGTCGGGGCGGCGCACATCGAAGGCGTGCGGGACGAGCTTGCTGACGAGCAGGCGGGCGATCGATGCGTTTCCCTCGGGGAAGTAGAAGTTGCCGTCCTCCTCTGTTTCCTTCAGGTGCATCAACGGCGTGAAGCCGGCGCCCGGCCACGGAGCGTCGGTGAGTCCGAGTCCCCCGAAACCCGGCTGCCCGGTCGCCCACGCGTCGGCCGCGGCAACCCGGTCGGCGTTGACGCCCCACAGGCCGTTCGTGCCACGCTTGACGACCTCCAGGGCGTCGTCGTCCAGGCCGATCTTCTCCCGCAGGTAGGTCTCGTACGGAGTGCGCGCGAGGATCTCCTTCTTCTGGGCGTCGGTCAGGCCGGGATAGAAGTCCTCGGTCGTGGTGTGCAGGCGCACCAGGGCCGACCGGCTTGCCTCGCTCATCGGCAGCTTGGCGGCGTACGACGCCCAGGATTCCCCCGGTTCTCGGGTGACCAGATGGTCCTTGCCCCACCGTTCGGCGGTGAACAGGGTGGCGCTGCGCAGGGAGTAGGGGGCGTAGGCGTTGTCCTTGACCGTGGCTTCAAGTGCCTTGAGGTCGACGCCGAGATCCTTGGTCAGCAGATCGCGGGCCTCGCGCGACCAGGTGCTGGGAGTGTCGATGTTGACGGTGCCGCCGTTGGACAGCAGCAGGGTGCGGCCGACGTGGAACTCGTTGCGCCGGGCATGCCCGCCGAAGTCGTCCAGGGCATCCAGGATCAGGACGCGGGCGCCAGGGCCTGCGTGTTTGCGGTAGAGGTAGGCCGCTGCGAGACCGCTGAGGCCGCCACCGACCACCACCAGGTCGTAGGACTCGTGGGTGTCGGCGATGGGTCCTGCCTCGAAGTCGCCGTCACGGACGGCGTGCGCGACGTCGTAGGCGCCCGGCTGCTGCCCTCTCAGTCCGGTCTGGGTAGGCGGGTACGGTGGCTTCCGGCTGTGCCGGCCGTGGCCGTGTGCGGCGGGCGCGGCCTGCGCGGCACCCGGAAGGGCCGTGGCGGCCGCCACCCCGGCCGCAGTGACTGCCACGCCGTCCAGGAAGTCGCGGCGTGTGATCTTCCGTCCCATGCCGAGCTCTTGATCGCTGAATCTGGGCATGCCATACCCCCCACAATAGTTTGCGGATTTCGGAGATGGAGCACGTGATCGTTACGCTAACCAGTCATGGACGTGCAGTAAAGAACGGATTTCGTTGCAAACAGGCGATTTGAGTACGGAATTCGTAGCCACATGATGCGGTAAGAGACGACTTGTCGGCGGCTTGTTCTGCGCGCTCCCACCGTTGGGAAACGGGTCCGTGCAGGTCCGACACGTAGGCACGACGAGCGACCCAGGAGCGCGCGCTGCTTCAGCGCGATGGCCGTCGCACACGTGGTGCCTCTGCGTTTCCGCGCGTTCGACACGGGCCGACCGTCACCGACCTGGCACCCACGGGTAGGCACGTCAGGCTGCACGACAACGGGCCGCGTCCACGCCCAGGCCGGAGATCATTTACGGGACTTCCTCGGGCGAGGCGGCAACGGCTCTAGCATGGTCCGGCGGTACAGGTGAGAGCCGATGTAACAGGGGGACCTTCAGATGGATGCGGCAGCGGTGCCAGAGCCGGTCACGCCGGATGCGGCCACCTATACGGTGGTTACCCTCGGCCCGTCCGGAGCCGGGAAGACGGTCTATCTCGCGGCACTGTGGCAGGCGCTACGGCTGGAACATCCGAAGTTCAACTTTCACCTCCGGCTCGACGACCGTCTGCAGGAGGACAAGCTGACCAAGGTCTTCCAGGAGGTCGCCTCACCAACCGACAGATGGCCGCTGCCGACGGACGGTCTGACCATCCCCGAGTGGGTCTTCTCCTGCCGGGTCAACAGCCCACACGGCCGGTTCGATCCCATCCGCGTCCGGTACATCGACTACGCCGGCGAACGCCTGACGCACCCCCAAGAAGGCAGCGCAGAACAGGAGCGTCTGGAGGAGACACTCCGCAACGCAGACGCGCTCCTGGGACTGCTCGACGGGCGCAAGGTGCTCGACCTGATGCGCGGCGACACCCGCTTTCTGGACGAGGACATGCCGCACGTCTTCTCACTGATGCAGAACTGCCAAGGTCCGATCCACTTCGTCATCACGAAATGGGACCTGCTGGCCGGTCACTACAGCCTCCGGCAGATCAAGGAGCGGCTGCTGGAGCATCCCGACTTCAGATCCCTGGCCGACAGCCGGAGGAGGTGGGACGCCGGACGAATGCCGGTGCCCCCGGGGCGAGTCAGGCTGATCCCTGTCAGCTCGGTCGGCCTCGACTTCGCCTTCCTCGACAGCGAAGGCACGATGCGCAAGAAGGCGAACGCCCGGCCCCGGCCGTTCAACGTCGAGGTGGTCTTCGCCACGGTGCTGCCCGACCTGGTCGTCCGCGCACATCAGGTCGCTGTCAGGAACCGCAGACAGGAGCGGGCGGCCGGCCACGGCGCCGTCGGCCAATTCACGGCCGCCCTGCTCCAAGGCGCCACGACGCAGATCTCCACGCTCCTGTCCCTCCCCGCCATCCACATCCCCGCCAGCCTCTTCTCAGCCTTCCTGACATTCGGATGGCGTAGGGCCGTCGGCGTCGAACTCCCCAAAGGGGAGCTGCGCCGCGCCAGACGACTCCAGCGATCGATCCTGAAGCGCAGCATCAACGCCGTAAAGGACGATGTATCGGCGGCGCACTTCATCCTGCATCAACTCGTCGGCGTGCTCCAGGAGTTCGAGGAGAGCTCAGAGAATGACGGAAGCCTGCTCAGCTGACCACCACGCACCCACCGGAGCAGAGGCCCTCTTCTGGCCCTTCCTGATCACCCGCGGACACCGGGTGGGGTACCGGGTGATTGCGGCGCCCGACTTTCTCGTCGCCGCCCGGCTCTCCGGCCTCCTCTTCGACCTCGCGGGCGGCAGCCCCACCGGACCGGACCGGGCGCGGTACCGACTGGCCGTCGACACCCCGGTCGGCCACCTCCTCGTCATGTTCACGGTACGGCTGGCGGATTCCTCGGCACTCGGGCAGACCGCGCCCGGCACACCGCTGTTGGACGAGCACTCGCGGCAGATCCCACTGATCGAAGGCGTCGTGGAACGTGGCGAGCGCTTCGCGTCAGACACCGGTGACGGCCCGCTGCGCGCCGGACGAACCGTATGCGGGCCGCTGTTCTCCGGCTTCTGGGAAGCGGGGGATGCCTGGACCGGAACGACGGCCACGGCGGCGTTCCGTATGGACCGACGGGCCGGCCGCGCCATCGGGTGGGAACGGCTGGAGCCCTTCCGCCCCGGCGGCTCCGCCCGGCCGACGACCGTACGGTCCGGCGACTCCGCCCGGCCGGCACCCGTGCGGCCCGTCGGCGGCAGGTCGACCAACTCGGTGCCGCCCGGAGGTGTATCGGCCGCCCCCGCGAACGATGTGGGCTCCGCAGGGAAGGGAGAGCCGACCATGTCTTCCCGTGGCCCGCTTGGCGGGCTGGGGGAACTCCTGCGGAGGCTGCTCGCCTGGGCCGTCGGAAGCCGCAGATCTTAGCCGGATCTGCGGCGGGCCGGTGCGAGTCGCCACAGCGCGCTTTTCGGCGAACGTACGGGCGAAATTGCTCGCGAAGTCGCTGGTTCTCCTCGGTGAGGCGCCGGATGCGGACGTGGGCGGCTTCAAGTCGTCGCGGCAAGGAGGCGTCAAAGGTGCGCCGGCGTGCGGGAACCGGTGATGTGGGTTCCCGGCGGCAGGGGTACGCCAACGAGGTCGCGTTGCGTTCACTGCTGCACGCCGCCGACGGCGAGGGTTTCACCGTGAACCTCACCGGCCCGGAGACGGCCTCGGTGCGCCGTCTCGCGCGCTGGTTCGGCGCCGAGTTCGGAAAGGAGCCGTCCTTCGAGGGCGTCGAGGCCGCGACGGCGCTGCTGTCCGACGCTTCGCGCTGCCATGCCCTGTTCGGCTATCCGGACGTCCCGCTGCGCAGGCTCGTGGCGTGGCAGGCCGACTGGCTGCGCCGGGGTCAGCCGCTGTCCCGCAAGCCCACCAAGTTCCAGGTCCGCGACGGAAGGTTCTGAGCCGCACATGACTCCCCTTGAGGTGCTGTCACGGGGCGCCGTCATCCCCGCCCATCTTCTCGCGCTCGACGCCGACCGCCGGTTGGACGAGCGCCGCCAAAGAGCCTTGACCCGCTATTACCTGGCGTCCGGCGCGGGCCGGCATCGCGGTCGCAGTGCACACCCCGTAGTTCGAGATCCGCGAACCCCAGGTCGCACCGTCGCCGTGAAGATCGCCCCATTCGACCGGTACCGCACCGCGGACGTGATCCGGGCGGTCGGCGCGGCGGACCGGGCCGCCGCGGTGACTCTGTACACGGGCAACGACGACGACATCATCGGCGACCTGCTCACGCCGTACGACACCGCGGACGGCCGGCGCTGGTTCGCGGGCGGACTCCTCGGCCAGTGGGCCGTGTGGACCCGGTCGGCGGTCGCGCTCCTGGACGACGTGCGCGCAGCGCGGGCCGGGGACCACGAGGCGATGGTGCGCTGTCTGGCCCGACGGCGCGAGCTGACCGATGCCAACCAGGCAGCGGCTGCATCGCCGGGGCGCACGAAGTACTCCGCCGCCAGGGCCTGTTGGCGGGCACCTGGTGCCTGGACCCGGGCCAGACGCTGTCGCCGGGGCAGACGGAGGAGTTGACCCGGGTGGCAGAGGCGTACCCGTGGCTGACGGACGACGCGTTCGTGAAGGAACACCTCGACGCCTGGCTCGGCTGAGTGGCCCCCGCGGCCCTTGCCGGGGTCGAAGGCGCCCTTGGGCCAGGCCCAGCGGACCGGAGGCCGCGGTGTACAGACCGCGGCCGGCTCGGCCCGGCTTCACGGAGGCGGGAGCGAGCTGTCCGCTGCGGTTTGTTCTCACGGGGCGGTCTTCATCCGGGAGTCGTTCAGCGAAGCGACGTAGGCCGCAAGTGTGCGCCCTGCGGCCAGGAACGGCTCAGCGGACCGCAACCCGCGGGCGAGGACGAACGCTCCTTCGAGCGAGGTCAGTAGGGCGTGGATGACGGTACGGGAGTCCGTCTCGGACAGCCCGCGGGCGGTGAGGTACCGGCTGCCCTCGTCGACCCAGGTTCGCATCACCTCCGCGGCAACTTCGCGCAGTACTGGCTCGGTGTCGGCGATCTCGGCGGTGACGGTGCCGACCGGGCACATGTTGGCCCAACCGGTGTTCCGCATGTCCTCGGCGGCCGCGGTGAACGCCGCCTCGATCCCGACCGCAAGATCGGCGTGAGCGTCGAGCAGCAAGGGCAGGAGCTGGAGGTAGGCGGCCCCGGTCTGCCGCAGCGCGGCCGCCGCGACGTCGCGCTTGCCCCCCTTGAAGTGGTGGTAGATGGAGCCGGTGGGGGCACCGGAGGCACGGGCGAGTTGGTTGATTCCCGTGGCGGCGTACCCCTGCTTGCGCAGCAGTTCCGCCATCGCCAGCGCGATTCGCTCGTCGGTCTTCATGCCCCCATGCTAGAACGGTCCCTCTAGAGAGACCGTTCTAGCGGAGGCTGCCATGCGGGAAGTCGAGGTACCGGCGGGTGTCATCGAATACGAGGTGACCGGATCAGGGCCGCCAGTCGTCCTGCTGCACGGGCTGCTGATGGACCACACGGTGTGGGACCGGGTACTGCCGCTGCTGCCGCAGGGGTTCACGTATCTACGCCCTGTTCTGCCCCTGGGGGCCCATCGGCGGCCGATGAAGCCGGACGCCGACCTCACGCTGCGCGGACAGGTTCATCTGGTGGCCGACTTCCTTGACGCGCTCGGCCTGGATGCCGTCACCCTGGTACACACCGACTGGGGCGGAGCCCTGTTCCTCACCGCCTACGGCCGCGACCGGCGCGTGGCCCGGCAGGTGATCCTCCCGTGCGAGGCGTTCGACAACTTCCCGCCCGGGCTGCCCGGCAAGATGGTGACCCTCGCCGCCCGAGTGCCCGGCGGACTGTGGTTCGCCGCTCGCCAACTGCGCATCGGCTCGCTGCGCCGGCTACCGATGCTGTTCGGGCAGATGGCTCGGCGGCCGGTGCCGGACGAGCTCATCCGCCGCTGGACCGAACCCCTCCTCGGCGACCCCCGCATTCGGCGTGATCTGCACGCCTACTGCAACGGGCCGTTCGAAAAGGAGGAACTCGTTCGCGACACCGAGGCACTGCGCCGGTTCACCGGGCAGGCGCTCGTCCTGTGGTCACCCGGCAACCGCGTGATGCCGCCCGAGCACGGCCACCGCCTGGCGCAGCTGCTGCCGGCAGGTCAGTATGCCGAAGTACCCAACGCATACGTGCTTTCGATGCTGGACGAGCCCGAGACCGTGGCGCGTGAACTGGGCCGGTTCTTCACCTCTCCCGCTGCCCGGTAGCGTGCCCCGGACCGGGCGCTCAGCACACAGGCCTGCCGGCCGAAGCGCTCAATCCGCGTCGGCGGCGGTGCGGCGGGAACGGCAGCGCAGACGTCGGTGGCCTCGACCCGTCCGGGCCAGGGCCGCCGACGTCCCCGCGGCTGTCCACGGCCGCGGTGGACAGTCGGCGGAGGGATCAGGGGTGAGCGAGCACCGACTCGGCGTCCTCGGTGACGGCCTGGTGTGTGGGGCGCTGGGTGTTCATCAGGAGAGCGACGATCAGTGCGCCGGCCAGGAGGATGCCCGCTGCCCAGGTGCCGGCTGTCGCGAACCCTTCCAGCATCGCCTTCTTGGCGAAGACCGGGCTCCTGCCCTGCGAGGCGTGCGAGGCCAAGTAGTCCGCGGTGGCGCCGGCGGCGATGGTGTTGAGCAGCGCGGTTCCGATCGAGCTGCTGATCTGCTGCGCGGTGTTGACACTGGCCGAGGCGATGCCCGCGTCGCGCTGGTCGACACCGCGGGTGGCGTAGTTGAAGGCCACAGGCATGATCATGCCTGCCCCGAAGCCGAGCAGGAGTCCCGAGACCAGCACGCCGTCGACATAGCCGGTGTCGGTCTCCAAGGTGCGCAGCCACAACATGCCGAAGGCGATGAGCAACATACCCGGCACGATCAGCGTCCGCGGCGGAACCCTGGGCAGCAGCCGGGCGGCGAGCCCGCCGGCCGACATCAGGACCGCCACGGTCATCGGGAGGAAGGCCACGCCCGTCCTGATCGGCGAGTATCCCTTGACGACCTGCAAGTAGTAGGTCATGAAGAGGAACGCCCCGAACATTGCGACCATGGCCAGTCCCGCGCTCAGATAGGCGCTGCCGCGGGTTCGGTCGGCGATCAGGCGCGGTGGCAGCATGGGCTGCGACACCCGGCTCTCGACGAAGGCGAACGCGGCGAGCAGCACCAGCCCCGCGGCCAGCGGACCCAGGACGGTGAACGGGATCTTGCCGTCCAATGCCCACTGGCGAAGCGTCATCGGGTGTATCCCGAGACGCTTCGCAGCCTTGGACATGCGCAGCAACTCCATGCACGCAAATATACATGCACAACACTAGGGATACTTAATGAAGTTGATGAGCCTGCTGCTGGTCGGCGGCCGGATCGCCGACTACACCGGCCGCAGGCGGACCTTCCTGATCGGGCTGCTCGGCTTCACGGGCGGTGTTCGTGCTGCGCGAGGTGTTCGACCTGGACTACAACGAGATCGCCGAGGCCGTCGACAAGAGCCCGGCCGCGGTGCGCCAGATCGCCTACCGGGCGCGGTCGCACGTCGCCGCGCGCCGCCCACGCGGCATCGTCTCCCCGGCCGAGACCCGAGCCGCACTCGAGGCATTCCAGTGCGCGGTGGAAACCGGCGACCTGCAGCGCCTGATCGACATCCTGGCGCCGGATGTGATCGCCCTCAGCGACGGCGGCGGAATCAAGCATGCCCTGCTTCGGCCCATCGTGGGGGCCGACAAGGTGGCTCGCTTGCTGGCCGCCGGCTGGTGGAGGCGCGACGCCGAAAGGTCGGTCGAGGTGGTGCAGATCAACGGTGGCCCGGGGCTGCTCGTCCGAGTCAACGGGGAGATCGACGGCGTGGTGGCGGTACGGGTCGAGAACGGCTACATCACTGGCGCCTACCACGTGCGCAACCCCGAGAAGCTGTCGCGTGTGGACCGGGCGACCACCGTGCGCCGCTGAGGCCGTGGCGCGATGACGACCGCGGCGATGGACGGCGGCCCCGACAACCTCAGACACCTTCCTTCATGATCGGCTGTGTGGGCTGGTGACCCGCGCTGTTCTGCCGACGGTGAAGACCGGCCCGACCGGCCTCGACCATCACTACAGTCCAGTCTCATGACGACAGTCACCACGCGCACGGTCGAATACCCGGCCGACGGCCTGACGATGATCGGGCACCTCGCGCTCCCCGCCGGTGTCGACCGCCGGCCCGCAGTCCTGATCGGGCCCGAAGGTCCGGGCCTGAACGACTTCCAGCGCCACCGGGCCGACGCCCTCGCCGAACTGGGGTACGTGGCGCTGGCCTTCGACATCAACGGCGGGCGCTGGTTCACCGACCCGCAGGAGATGCTGGCGCGCGCAATCCCCCTGCTCGCCGACCCCGACCGGATGCGGGGCATCGGCCATGCGGCACTCGATGTACTGCGTGCCGAACCGCGGACCGACCCCGACCGGATCGCCGCCATCGGCTACGGCACCGGGGGCGCAATCGTGCTGGAACTCGGGCGCGACGGCGTCAACCTGCGCGCGATCGGGACAGTCAACGCACTCACCACGGGCCGACCGGGCGAGGCGGCACGCATTCGCTGCCCGGTGTGGGCCGGGGTCGGGTCGGAAGACCCGATCATGCCGCCCGCGCAACGGGACGCGTTCACCGCTGAGATGCAGGCCGCGGGCGTCGACTGGCGCCTGGTGGTCTACGGCGGAGCCCTGCACGCCTTCCACCACCCATCGGTCGATCAGACCGTGCTCCCCGGCGTCGGCTACCACCCGCAGCACGCGCAGCGGGCCTGGCGCGACATCGTCGATCTGCTCACCGAGTGCCTGCCTGTAACCCAGTGAGCCGCCATCCACACCACAGTCGGCGAGACGGTTCAAGGCCCTTCCCGGTGGCGAGCGGCAGCGAGCGCCTGTCCGGTGGCCCGGGCGGCATCGGTCTCCGTCGTTGCAGGAGACCGATGCCGCCCGCCACGGGTGGGAGGACGGTCGAGGGCCTATCCGGCGTCAGCCCCGATGTTCGGCGTGCTCGGAATGGTGGCCCCGTAGTAGTCCGCACCACCGTTGCCGGACACCGTCACACCTGTACCCATCGCCGGGGAACCCGACTTGAGCGTGTACGCCTGCGGGCACGGCTGCGGTCCGGTGCCCGAGGTGGGCGACCACGTACAGGTGCCGCCGGTGCCGGGAGAGGTGAACAGCGGGTCGCCCCACACAGCGCCCGACTCCAGTCCGGCCGCCTTCCAGACGGCGAAGTCGCTGTAGGTCGTGCCGCTCCAGCGCCAACCGCCGGTGTTCGTTCCGTAGTACAGGTTGTTCGACAGCGTCATGCCGGTCTGCCCGTACGGGTTGTAGTAGAGCTGACCGGTCTTGCCGTAGGTGCCCTTGTTGGCCATGTAGCAGATGTTGTCCTTGATCTGCGAACCGCCGGCCCAGGTCCCGGAGCTGTAGCCGAACATGAAGCACGCGCTGGCGCCCGCCTTCTTGTTCGTGCTCTGGTCCTTGTTGGTGAAGAAGGTGTTGCCGTAGATCGACAGCGCGTTCTTCGGAGCGTTGGGCACCACGTCGAACAGGCCGCCCTGCGCGTTCGCCCAGTCGTCGTTCTCGGAAATGTTGTAGCGGAAGGTGTTCGGCCCCCACACTCGCGACGCCGCGGTCGAGGTGTACGCCAGCAGGCCGCTGCCCGCGTTGTGGTGGGTGTAGTTGTACTCCACGACCGAGTTGGTGGTACCGCCGTCGAGATCGATCCCGTCCCAGTCGCAGCCGGCCGTGTAGTCGGGGACGGGCTGCACGTTGTAGACCTCGTTGTGGCGGATCGCCACGTCATTGGAGGTGTACGTCATGATGCCGCTGGCGCCTCCGCAGGAGGTCACGTTCGCACCGATGTCGTGCACCACGTTGTGCTGGACGACCGCGCCGTCCCAGCCGTTCGCGGTCAGAGCGGCGCCGGTGTTGTTGGCGGACATGCCGAGGTTGTACACGGTGTTGCCTTCGACGCGGACGTCGGTGATGTTGACCCCGGAGCCCCAGCCGTAGATACCGGGACCGGCATTGGAGGTCACGTTGGCACCGTGCAGCCGGTTGTTGAGGATCTGCACATCGTCCAGCGGCCCGGTGTTGCCGTTCACCGCATAGCCGAGCACCATGATCTGCCCGCCGAACGTACTGCTGCTGCCGCTCGGTGTCGCGAACCCGGAGATGTCCGAGCCGGTCACCTTCAGACCTTTGGTCGCTGTCGACGACTTCTGGTTCTGCAACAGCACACCGGCCGCGGTCGTTGCGCCGTTGACCAGTTTCATGTTGACCAGTTGGAAGCCGCTCACATGGTCCGCGGTGACCGCCGCCGAGTAGTCCCCCGTGCAGTTGGAGGTGATGGTGGCCTGCCCGGTGCCGTACGAGGTCACCTTGAACGGCGTCGACGCCGACGAGGCGGGCACATTGTCTCCGTCGAAGACCAGGCAGCCGGAGAAGGTCTGCCCGCCCTGGAACGAGACGACACTGCCCTGCGGGAAGGTGAAACCGTTGACCTTCCCGATCGACTTCCACGGCTGGTCCGGCGACAGACCGCTGTTGCTGTCGCTGCCGTTCGGCGACACGTAGTACGTGGTGGTGGCGGCGTGCGCCGTTCCCGTTGCGGCGCCCGCCAGCAGCAGACCCAGCATTCCCTGGGCCACCATGGCCGCGCATAGTCCTGCTCTCATGCTTCTCCCCATCGCGCGCCCATGACGACGCATGGACACGCGGTTGACGACTCGTGGATGAGGCATGCCTCGACGAACCACGTCCGGCACAGCGGACGTGGTGTCAGGCGACATGTATCGAAGAGCGACTGCTGACTTCTCCTTTGCGTATCACTTCCTTCAGCCGGAGGGGTGTGCCGCCGCAAACGGGGGTGGAGGGCGGCACGGCGGCGCGGCCCGACTGCCGACCGGCGGCGCGCCGGTGGCGTCCGGAGCTGAGCCTCAGTAGTGGTGCGGTCGGCTGTGGATCTCCTTCGGCCAGGCCAGCCGGATGCCGAGGGTGTGGCTGAGCAGCCGCTGGTAGTCGGCCAGTTGGGCCTGGTCGGAGCGGACCTTGCGGGGCGGCAGGGTCCGGTCGAGGCAGAATGCGGCGAGGGCCCCGGCGGCCTCGCCGATGGACCACTCCACGGGGTGCAGTCGGTAGCAGCCGTTGGTGATGTGCGTGGTGCCGATGTTCTTGTTGGCGGGCAGGAGGTTGTCGACGCGTACGGGGATCAGGGCGCCCAACGGGATCTGGAACGGGTAGGACTCGATGTCGATGTAGGTGCGGCCACCGGTGCTGGGGTGCAGGTCGATGCGGTAGCTGCCAAGGCCCACGCTGTCTTGGAACAGTTCGCTCCCGGAGCCCGGCGGGCGGGCCTCGACACCCACGTGTTGTTCGAGAACGGTGAACTCGGCCTTGATACGGCGCGATTCACGGATGTACGGGGTCTTGGCGAGGCCGTCCGCGGTGCCGGTGACATCGGGGCGCAGCCGCAGTCCCGGCCAGCCGGTGCCGCCGTCGGGGCGCGGCGCCTCGGTCTGCAGCCAGTACAGGAAGGACAGGGACAGTTCGCGGCTGGCCGCGAGCGCCGCCTGACGCTGCTCGCCGTCGACGCCGAGCAGCGGCGTCTCCCAGTAGTCGATCTGCGGCCAGTTGACGACGGTGAGGTCGGAGGCGAACCCCCCGGCGGTGAAGTTCTCGCGGGCCAGGATGCGGCGGAACCGCCACAGGTCGAAGTGCTCGCCGGCTTCCCGGTCGGCTTCCATCAGTGCCCAGGTGCGCCGCTGGAGGGTGATCGGGACGATGTCGGTGAAGGAGAGTTGCGGGCCGGGCCAGAACGGGGCGACGGTGGTGCGCCAGTGCTCGTAGGTGGCGGGCCGGTCGATCACATGGTTCTCGCCGGGCCGGTGGTCCAGGGCGAAGCACCAGGACACGGCCTGCTGGTCGTGGGGGTCGGCGGTCTCGGGCGCGTGCGGCTCCCCGGTCTCGTCGCGGCCCTCGGCGCCGATGACGTGCTCCACGTCGGCCAGTTCCAGCAGGTCGCCGAGTTCGGTGGCGTCGGCGACGTAGGAGGCATGGACGGTGATCTCGGGGCCGTCGTGCCGGTGGGCCAGCGTGACCGCCTCGATGCGGTCGCCGTCGGTGTGCGCGGCGACGGGCTCGTAGCCCGTGAGGACGGTGATCGCGCCCAAGGACCGCCACGGAGCGAGCATTTCCTCGATGACGGCCACGGCCACGCGCGGCTCGTGGCACATCCGGCTCACGACGCCGAGCCCGGGATCGAGGAGCGGGTCCTGCGCGGCATGGGGTCCGAGGGGGTAGTTGCGGCGGTAGTAGTCGCGTACCCGACGGCGTAGTTCGGCGTAGCCGGGCGGGGCGGCCGGGCCCTCGATCCAGGGATGCTCGTCGGGCGGTACGGCCTGTGCGGTGAGCTGTCCGCCGAGCCAGTCGGTGGCTTCGGTGAGCACGACCGTGCGGCCGAGCCGGGCGGCGGTGAGTGCTGCGGCGACGCCGCCCAGCCCGCCGCCGACGACGAGGATCTCGGTTCGTATGTCTGTCATGGGGCCTGGGGCTCCTTCTGCCGGTTCTGCCGGTCGGAGTGCGAGGTCGCGTGCGGATGGCGGGCGTACCGGGTGGTTGTGGGGGCGGTGTCGGGCACCCGCACGGTCGGCGTGCGGGCGGCTGTGGCCCGCCGTTCGTCGGTTTGAGGGCAGCCGGGACCGACGGGCGGCGCGCTCGCGGTTCGCCAGCCCCCTCAAGGGGCGCGGGGAACTGCGCGACCAGCCACGACGATGCCGCACACGACCGACGGCGGATCGCGGCACACCCAGCGGAGTGTCGGCCCGGCGGAGCGCTCAGGCCGTGGCGATGGTCGTGCCCGCGATCAGCGGGCAGGGCACCAGCAGGCTCCCGGTCCGCTGCTCGGGGGCGTCGAGCATGGCCTGGAGCCGGTCCACGGCGATGCGGCCGATCTCGATGCGGGGGATCACCAGGGAGTCCCACTGTCCGGACAGATCCGCGGGCGCCGCCTCCAGCACGGCTACGGACACATCATCCGGTATCTTCCGTCCACGGTCGGCCAGTTGCTCGCGCAGGGACTCGGCGAGCCGCTGGCTCTCCACCACGATCGCGGTCACCGTGCCGCGCGCCACCTCGTCGAGCCAGGCACCCTCGATGCCGTGTGTGCCGTGGAAACCGGGGGAGGTGTCGGTCAGCCCATGCCGCTCGACGGCCTCCGCGTAGCCGTTGCGGCGGTCGTCGTACGGCTCCATCTGCAGCCACTCGCGTACGTAGCCGAGCCGCCGGTGGCCGTGTTCCGCGAGCCTTTGCACGATCTTCGCGCTCGCCGACCGGTAGTCGGGGATGATCTGGGGGATCTCCGCGCCGGGTACGTCACGGCGGCCGATGTGGACGAAGGGGTAGCCCTCGTACCAGAGCCGGGCCAGCTCGCCGCGGTCGGTGGCGACACCGAGCAGGATGCTGCCGTCGGCCAGGTTGAGCCGGTTGGTGCCATTGCGGTAGATGCTGCGCTCGCCGTCGTTGCCGGACCCGGTCGAGGTGAACAGCACCAGGTCGAAGCCGGTCTCCTCGGCCCGTTCCTCGATCCCGAGCAGGAATTCGAAGTAGAAGTCCTCGTGGACGCGTGGGAAGACGCGTTCGAAGGTGTGCACGCCCAGCAGGTTGTTGCGTTGCTTGCGCATGGCCCGCGCGGCGGGGTTGGCGACGTATCCGAGCTTGCGCACCGCCTCGAAGACCCGCTGCCGCGTCTCCTCCGGGATCCGTGCGGTCGCCGCGTTTCCGCTGATCACCCGGGACACCGCCGACTGGGACACGCCGGCCAGCCGTGCCACGTCCGCCTGGCTGGGCGCCCTGTCACGCCGTCGTGCTGTCACGATGCCCCCTGCAGCGTCTCGCGCCGGGCGGCGGTCGCCGCGGCGTGTGTCGTCTCGGCCAGTTCCCCGGCCCTGCCCTTGACGTGCAGCCAGCACGTCGTCCAGTGCCCGTCGCCCAGCTCCGTGCGCGGCGGTGCCTCGCTGCGGCATTCCGCCATCGCGAACGGGCAACGGGGGTGGAACCGGCAGCCCGTCGGCGGGTCGATCAGGCTGGGCGGCTCACCCAACTCGTCGGCCCCCGCGAAGAGCGTGGCACGGTCCCCCACTCCGCGCTCGGGGTCCGGGGAGGACTCTATGAGCAGTTTGGTGTACGGGTGTTGCGGAGAGGCGATCAGGTCCTCCTTGGGGCCCGACTCCACCATGTGCCCGGCGTACATCACGGCGATCTCGTCGCACAGGTAACGGGCGCTGGCGATGTCGTGCGTGATGTACAGCAGGGCCAGGCCGTCCTCGGTGCGCAGCCGCTGGAGCAGGTTGAGCATGTCCAGCCGGATCGACACGTCCAGCATGGAGATCGGTTCGTCCCCGAGCAGGACCTTGGGTTCCACGGCGAGCGCGCGGGCGATCACGACGCGCTGGCGCTGCCCGCCGGAGAGCTCGTGCGGGAACTTCGCCGCGAAGTCCGCGGCCGGGGTGAGGCTGACCCGTTCCAGCAGCTCCGTGATCCGCTGTTCGCGCCCGGCGGCGGTCAGCTGCGGCTGGTGCAGGCACAGCGCGCGGTCGAGGTTGTAGCGGACGCGGTGCAGCGGGTTCAGTGACCCGAAGGGGTCCTGGAAGATCAGCTGCACCTCGGAATGGTAGGCGCGCCGGACCCGCCGGCTGCCGCTCAAGGGCTCACCGCGCAGCACGATCTCGCCCTGGGTCGGTTCGTGGAAGCGGGCCAGCAGCCGGGCGAGGGTCGTCTTGCCGCTGCCGCTCTCCCCCACCAGCGCCAGGATCTGACCGGGTCTCAGTCGTACGGTGGCGTCCTCGACGGCCCGGACGACGGAGGTGCGGCCGAGTGGACCGCGGACGGTGAAGTGCTTGGAGACGTTCCGTGCCTCCAGAACGTACTCCGGCTCCTCTGCCGCCGTGGCTGCCTTCTCGTCCAGGACCTTGCTCATCGGATCCCGCCTCCCGTCTCGCCGCTGTCGTTCTCGGTCTCGTTCAGCAGGCACGCCGCCTCGTGCCCCGGTTGCGGCCCTACCGGCAACAGGGCCGGCAGCCGACGGTCACAACCACTGGTCCGCCGCGCGCAGCGCGGGTGAAAGGGACAGCCCGCCGGTGGGCGGCGCAGGTCGGGCGGGGTGCCGGGGATGCCGCGCAGGGTGCGCAGCGGGGCATGCAACGGCGGGAAGGAATCCCGCAGGCTCTGGGTGTAAGGGTGTTTCGGGGTGCTGTAGAGGGCTGCCGCCTCGCCCACCTCGACGATCCGGCCGGCGTACATGATGGCGATGCGGTCGGCCAGTTCGAGCAGCAGCGTCAGATCGTGCGTGACAAAAATGACCGCGAAGCCCAACTCCCGGCGCAGTCGCAGCACTTGAGCAAGGATCTGCCGCTGCATCACGACGTCGACCGCCGTCGTCGGCTCGTCCATCACCACCAGTTCGGGGCCGCAGGCCAGGGCCAGGGCGATGGCGGCGCGCTGCCGCATCCCGCCGGAGAGCTGGTGCGGAAAGTCGCGGACCCGGTCGGCGGAGATACCGACGAGGGCGAGCAGTTCCGCCGCCCGCGTCCAGGCGTCCCGCTTGTTCAGCGAGCGGTCGCGGGCCCGCAGGACGTCGGCGAACTGGGCGCCGATCCGCATCACCGGATTCAGCGCGTCCATCGCCGACTGCAGCACGATGGACAGTGCTGTCCACCGGTAGCGGCGCAGCTGCTTGCTGTCCAGCGCGACGAGATCGACGGGTGGGGCGCCGTCGCGGCTGTGGAAGAGGATCTCCCCGGCGGTGGTGAGGGCGGGCGGACGCTGCAGCCGGGTCAGGGCGGTGATCAAAGTGGATTTCCCGGAGCCCGACTCCCCGGCAACGCCGAGGATCTCGCCCCGGCGCAGCGCGAAGGACACGTCGGAGCAGGCGCGTACGGGGACGCCGTCGGTGGCGTACTCGACGGTCAGGCCACGGACCTCAAGGACGGCCTGCCCGGCGGGGGCCACGGACGGGCTGTACTGCTCGGCCTGTACGGTCATCGGGATCCACCTCCGGGCGGAAAGGTCATCGAACGTGGCGGCACGGGGCATCCGGTCATCACGCCCCACCGCCCGCTCGCACGAGCCGCTTGGCGCGCCGTACCGACGCGGGCCGGGCGACCCGCAGCTTGGGGTTGGCGATTTCGTCGACGCCGAAGTTGACCAGGGCCGCGGCCGTACCGATCAGGGCGATGCACAGGCCGGGCGGTACGAACCACCACCACAGGCCGCGCAGTACGGCGCTCTGCTGCTGCGCCGACTGGATCATCGTTCCCCAGCTGATCGCCGAGGAGTCGGAGATACCGAGGAAGGCGAGTCCCGCCTCGGCCATCACCGCGCCGATCATCGCGTGCAGGAACATCGACGCGATGAGGCCGGTCAGATGGGGCAGCACTTCGGCGAAGACCAGTCGTCGGCCGCGCTCGCCGAGCATCCGCATGGCCCGTACGAAGTCACGGTTGGCGATGCTGAGGGCCTGGGCGCGCAGCGTGCGTGCCCCGCCCGACCAGCCGAAGAAGCCGATGATCAGGGCGATGGTGGTGAGCCCGGTGCCCTGCAGATAGCCGGCCACGATCAGGATGAGCGGCAGCACCGGAAGGACGAGGAACAGGTTTGTCAGGAAGTTCAGGGCGGCGTCCACCTTGCCGCCGTAGTACCCGGACGGTACGCCGACCAGGATCGCCATCGCCGTGCCGACCGCCGCGCCGAGCAACCCGACGTACATCGAGCCGCGGGCGCCTGCGATGACCTGGGCGAGGACGTCCTGCCCGAACTGGTTGGTGCCCAGCAGGTGTTCGGCGCTGGGCGGCTGGGCGATGAGGCTGATGTCGTTGGCCCGCGGGTCGATGCCCAGCAGGGTGTGCGTCAGCCAGGGGCCGAGCGCCGCCAGGAGGCAGAAGAAGGCCATGATGACGAGACCGGCGCGGACCTTCCAACTGGTGAGGAATGCGGTGCTCAACGCCCGTCACCCGCCTTCTCTGATGCGCGGGTCGAGCAGGGCGTACACCGAGTCGGCCAGCAGGTTGGCCAGCAGTACGGTCAGCATGATGAGGAAGAAGACTCCCTGCATGACCGGATAGTCGCGCTGCTGGAGGGAGGTGTAGAGCAGGTAGCCGATGCCCGGGTAGTTGAAGACGACTTCGGTGAGCAGGGCGCCGCCGACGACGTGGCCGAGGGCGAGGGCGAAGCCCGTGAAGTTCGGCAGGACGGCGTTGCGGGCCGCGTAGCGGAGCATCACCCTTCGGCCGGACAGGCCCTTGGCCTGGGCAAGCAGGACGTAGTCCTCGCGGACGGTGGTCACCGTCATGTTGCGCATGCCGAGCAGCCAGCCGCCGAAGGCCGAGAACACAATGGTCGCCGCGGGCAGCGCCCCGTAGTGCAGCACGCTCAGCAGGAACGACGGGGAGACGCCGATCGGCAGGTCGGCGTCGTATCCCCCGGACAGCGGGGACCAGCCCAGCAGGAAGCCGAACAGCCACAGTCCGAGCAGCGCCATCCAGAAGTACGGGATGGACGAGGCGAAGGTGGTGAGCGGGCTGACGACGGTGTCGAAACGGCCGCCCGCCTTCCAGCCGGCCACCGCGCCGATGCCCGTGCCCAGCACGAACGCGATCACCGTGGTGGTGCCGACGAGCAGCAGGGTCCAGGGCAGGCCCTGCCACACCAGGTCGCTCACGGGCGTGGGGAAGTTGCTGACCGAGACACCGAGGTCGAAGTGCGCCAGCTGGCCCAGGTAGTCGAGGTACTGGCGGCCGAGGTTGGCGTCCGGCTCGCCGAAGACCTTCTGGATCGACTCCAGGGCGCTCGGCGACAGTTGCTGGCCGCTGACCCGCTGGAGTTTGTCGACGATACCGGCGGACGGGTCGCCCGGCATCAGCCGGGGCAGAAAGAAGTTCAAGGTGATCGCCGACCAGGCGGCGGCCAGATAGAAGCCGAGGCGACGCGCGAGGAACCTCCAGCGCCGAAACACCCCGGCCGGCCGCGCGGCAAGCGCCGGCGGAGCGCTCACTGCGGTCACTTGGCGGCCTGCTTCAGGTTCAGGAGGGTGAGCGTGGTGTCGGGTCCCAGACCGGGGAACGGCACATGGGAGAAGCGCTCGGGGGTGGGCCAGCCGGCCCAGTGACCGGCGTTGATGGCTATGAACCAGTAGCTGTTGTAGATGGGGCTGTACGGCACCTGTTCGACGAGGATCTTCTGGAGCTCGTGCCCCGCGCTCCTCGTCACCGCGGGTTCGTTCGTCCCCAGGAGCTTTCCGAGCGCGTCATCGGTGGCCTTGTCCTTCCAGCGCCCGAAGTTGGTGGCGGCCTTCGCACCGAGCGGGCGGTAGGCCCGGCTGCTCAGCGCGCTGTAGATGCCGCCGATGCCGGCACCGAGGGTGAAGTTGATGGTGAGGTCGAAGTCGCCGGTCTGCTGCTGCTCGTAGAGATTGGCAGCGGGGGCGCCGACCGACTTCACCTCGATCCCCAGGTGCTTCTGCCAGCTGCGGATCATGATGTTGGCATACGGGTCCCAGCCGTATTCCTGGTTGAACGAGAGTTTCGGAGCGTAGGACTTGCCGTCCTTGACCAGCTTGCCGCCCTGAACCCTGAAGCCGCTCAGCGCCAGCTCCTGCTGCGCTCCGGCGGCGTCCACCGGCTGCACCTTGTGCCGGTACTCGGGCAGGATCGCGTCGCCGAAGACCTCGTCGACCAGTCCGGTGGGGCCCGCCTCCGTGCCGGGACGCTGAAGCGTGGTGACGATGTCCTTGCGCGGAATCGTCATCGCCAGCGCCCGCCGCAGATGGACGTTGTCGAAGGGGGCCTTGGCGGTGTTGAAGAAGAGGGCGTAGGAACCGCCGGTTGCGTACTTCTGATACAGGTGGTGCTTGGGGTCCTTCGCCTCGTACTCCTTCTCCGCTCCGTTCCAGGCGATGAGCGCCCAGTCCACCTCGCCGCGCAGCAGCTGGGCTCGTACGGAGTCGCCGCTGGTCGGGATGATTTTGAGCTGCTTCAGGGCAAACCTGCCGCCCCAGTAGTCGTCCCTGGCGCCGAGGGTGACCTGCTGGGACGCGAACCGCTCCAGGGTGAAGGGGCCGGTGCCCACCGGGTCGGGGTTGGTCCAGCTCTTGAGGTCCTTCCCCTCCCAGATGTGTTGGGGCACGACCGGCACCTGCGGCGATGCGAGCTGACCCAATTCACTGAAGGCCGGTTGCTTCCAGTGGACGGTGACGGTGCCGGCGTCCTTCTTGGCGACGCGGGCGTAGGTGGTGCCACCGGTGTTGAACTCGGGGCCCTTGAGCGGGATGCCCAGTGAGAAGACCACGTCATCGGCGGTCATGGGCCGGCCGTCGGAGAACGTCACATCGTCGCGCAGCTGCACCGTGAGCGTGGTGCCGGAGGCGTCGAACTCCAGGCTCTTGGCCAGCCAGGGCTTGATCTTCGCGCCGTCGCTGTAGTCGATCCGCGCCAGCGGCTCATAGATCAACTCGCTGTTGGGCGACTTCTGAACGGCGGGGCCGAACATGTTGTAGTTGCGGACGAACGTCGTCCCGCCGTCGGTCTTGCCGAACACGAGCGCCCGCTTGCTGTTCCCGCCCGCCCCGGTTCCGCCGGTACCGGCCGTGCAGGCGCCCGCTCCGAGGGGGATCACGACGGCCGCTGCCGCGGTGCGCGCTAGGAAAGCTCTTCTCGTGGACATGGCTGACTCCTGGCTCCTCGTGAGGGCGGTGCGGGGCGCATACGAAGTGCTCATACGTATGAGCACTGACGTCGGGGACTCCTCAGCTCTGCTTCTACGTATGACCAGGGAACGTACGGACGTTGCAACATGGCGTCAAGAGTGTGACGTGAAGGTTTTTTTGAGCCAACGCCAGCCGGTAGCGGGCCGCAACGGGCCACCAGCGCGGTCGACTTGCCTCATTCGTCGCGGGAAGCCCCAGGTGAAAGACCCGTTCCTGGACCGCGACCGAAGCAGCATCGCGTAGCCGGTCGGCCCCGGGATTCGGTTGGCGGCAGACGGGAGGCTGTTCCGACGCGTCACTGCCGACGCCCGCCCACGCATTGACACCCCGACACGGCCCGCCTACGTTGAGCGTGCTTGGGGTGCTCGGGGTGCTTGGGGCGCGCAGCATCGCTTGCCGCCTCACAGATCCCGCATTGAGCAGCATGACGGGACGTCGTGCGCGCCCCCTCCTCCCTCTGACGTCCGGCCTGCCGATCCCGCACGTCCTCGTGAGCAAGGCGCCCACCGCTCTGACCGGTGTCGGATGGGTGCTCCCTGATGTCGACCCAGTGCCTCGCCCCGCTCCCCCACCTGCCCACCTGCCCACCTGGGCAGCCACCCCACCGATCCGACACTTCGAAGCTCAGGACTCAGGAGTACTCCCATGCCGCGATCCGACCATCCGAACCCCGCATGGAGCCGTATTCCGCGACCCGCCTACGGCGCCGACTACAACGCGGAGCAATGGGACAGAGCAACCTGGAAGGACGATGTCCGCCTGATGCGCGAGGCCGACGTCAACCTGGTGACCCTCGGCGTCTTCGCCTGGTCCTGGATCGAACCCAGGCCGGACGCCTTCGACTTCTCCGGCCTCGACGAGGTCATCGCCCTGATGCACGAGTCGGGCATCGCCGTCGATCTGGCCACACCGACCGCTGCGCCCCCGCTGTGGTTCTCCCACGCTCACCCCGAATCGCTGCCTGTGACAGCGGACGGGCGAACGCTGGCGCCCGGCTCCCGTCAGGCGTACTGCCCCTCGTCCTCTGCCTATCGGGAACGCGCCGCGCTGGTCACCCGCCGCCTCGCCGAACGCTACGGCGACCACCCGGCCGTGGTGATGTGGCACATCAACAACGAGTACGCCAACGCCAACGCCCACTGCTGGTGCGCGGCCTCGGCCGACGCGTTCCGTGACTGGCTGCGCACCACGTACGGCGACGACCTGGACGCCCTCAACGACCGCTGGGGAACGACGCTTTGGGGCATGCGGTACAGCGACTGGGAACAGGTCATTCCGCCGCGCACCAGCACCAGCAGCCTCTCGCCGGGGCTGTGGTTGGATTTCTACCGTTTCAGCGACGCCGAACATCTGGATTGCTTCCGCGCCGAGCGTGACATCGTACGCGCTCACTCCCCCGGACGCGCCATCACCACCAACTTCATGGCCGGCGCGCTCCGCTGGAGCGACTACTGGCGCTGGGCGCGCGAGGTCGACATCGTCTCGAACGACCACTACCTCATGTCCGAGGACCCCGACCGTGCCGCCGGCCTCGCCTTCGCCGCCGACCTCACGCGTTCTCTGGCCGGCGGACAGCCCTGGATGCTCATGGAGCACTCCACCTCCGCAGTGCAGTGGCAGCCCCGCAACCTCGCCAAGGTTCCCGGGGAAATGGCCCGTAACACCCTGACCCATCTCGCGCGAGGCGCCGATGGTGCCCTGTTCTTCCAGTGGCGCCAGTCCGCCTACGGCCCGGAGAAGTGGCACTCGGCCATGGTCCCCCACGGTGGAGAGGACACCAGGATCTGGCGGGAGGCCAAAGCCCTCGGCAACACCGTGGCCGGTCTCGCCGACATCGCCGGCAGCACCTGCCCGCCGGCCGACATTGCCCTGCTGCTGGACTACGAAGCCATGTGGGCCCTGCAACTGCCCCACCGGCCCAGCGGTGACATGACGTATTCCGATGTGCTCCGTGACTGGCACCGTGCACTGTGGACCTTGGGGCTGTCCTGCGACCTGGTTCCCGCCCCCGGCGAACAGCGCCTTCTGCTGGTGCCCTCACTCCACGCCCTGTCCACCGACACGGCCCGGGCGTTGGAGGAGTATGCGGCACGCGGCGGCCACCTGGTCGTTGGCCCCTTCAGCGGTTTGGTCGACCCGCACGACCGTATGCACCCCGGCCCGTATCCCGGCGCGCTGCGTGACCTGCTCGGCCTGCGGGTGGACGAGTACCTTCCGCTCGCTGCCGGAGGGACGGTCGGCCTGGACGACGGCTCGACCGGCCGTCTGTGGGCCGAGCGTGTCCTGCCCGACCCGGGTACGGAGGTGGAGCTGCGATTCACCGACGGCCCTGCGGAGGGAGGCCCAGCCGTCCTCCGTCGCGGCACCACCCGATACCTGGCCACCCGCCCGGAACACTCCTCCCTGCTGCGCCTGCTTCCGCAGTGGGCGGCACACGCCGGCTGTGCTCCTCCGGTCCAGGGAGCCGGCCATGGGGTCGAAGTGATCCGCCGCATCGCGCCCAACGGCAGGATCTGGCTCTTCGCCGTCAACCACACCAGCCACCCCGCGCAGGTGGCCGCAACAGGAATCGACCTCATGTCCGGCACCCGCTCGTCGGGCGAGGTCACCATTCCGGCAGGGGAAGTCGTCGTGCTGGCCGAGTCCCTTCAGTGACCTTGCCACAACGAGTCACCAACAAATCCCTCGGCGTCGTCGCGCGCTCCGACACCAGTTTTCCGGCAACCAGCCATGCCGCATGCGCAATTCGACAAAAGCCTGCGTCCCGAGAAATTCAGTTGCGTCAAACCGTGAGGTGATCCATGAAGGCCCGCTTGTTCGTGGCTATAGGTGCACTGGTCCTGGGAGTTGTCCCAGGCACCGCCTCTGCGGTGGCCGATCGAGCTTCCGTCAAAGTGGCGGGAGGTGATCCCATGGCCGCCCAGCCAGTGCTGCTCAACCAAAGCGGCTTCGGCCTCGGCGAGTCCAAGCGGTTCACCGCGCCACGGGCCGAGGACGGCGCGACATTCACGGTCACCGACACATCCGGCAGGGTCAGATACCGGGGCAAGGTCAAGGGCGGCGTAGGAGAGTTCACCGCGTTCGACCCGCGCGACACAGGCAACTTCGTCGTCACCGTCACAGGAGTGGCCGGGGTGGGCGCCTCGGTGCCCTTCGGGATCGGTGCGTACTGGATCGACCGAGTGTCCTATCGGCGCGCCCTTGAGTTCATGGCGGGCAGCCGGTGCTACTTCGGTGACTACACACGCAAGACAGCCGAGCCGGTCAGCGACGAGTACGGCCCGCGCGACTGCATGAAAGGTGTGGCCTGGCGCGACGCGGCACACTACTCGCGAGAGATCCAGACCCTCGTCGACATGTATCTGGCCAACCCAAGTGCGTTCGATCAGATACATGTGGACGGTGCCGACTATGGGGGGCTTCCGGTGACCCTGCCGGGAGGCACCCCGGACATCGTGCGTCTCATCTACTGGGGCGTCGAGCTGCTACTGCAAGGAGACGTCAACGATCCCCAACTCAAGGAACAGTTGGCCGCGTTCGTCTATGCCTACCCGCAGCTCGACAAGTACATCCCGGCCTCGGTCTACCGGCGGGCCTGCGATCACCTTTTCGCCTCCTGGGGTGACCCCGCTCGCGATCGGTACTACTGGCAGGCATTCACGCCCCACACAGGGGACCTGTTCCAGGTGTACAAGGAGGTGGGAACCGGAAAGGGGGAACTCGCGCCGGGCCACTCGGTGTGGCCGAACCTGATGATGTACGAGGTGGCGAAACGCGAGGGCCGTGATGATGCCGGCCGTTATCTCAATGCCGCTCAGGACCAGGCCGACTGGCTGATCGACCACCTGGACCTCTCGGATCCGCGCGTCACCAAGGGACAGCGGCAGAGTGAGTATGTACTGATCACCGGCCTGGTGCAGTTCGCCGAGTCGTACCCGCGCGAGGCTCCCGAGGGCATCAAGCAGTTCGTCCGGGACTGGGCTCACCTTGTGGTCGACCGCTCGGACAATCTCTGGGACTTCCGCCGGTACTCCGACGACCGCTGGACGATCCCGGCCTTCAACGGGGGCGGCGCCGACGACCCCAACGAGGTCGGGAACGTCGCTGGTTTCTCCGCGCCGGCACTCGCCGCGGCGCGACTGTTGGGAAACGATCCGTTGGCCGGGAGACTCCGGGAGATCGCCACGGCGCAGGTCGACAACATCTTCGGCCGCAACCCCACAGGCCGGCACGCTTCGTACGACGCGCCCGACGAGCAGGTGGGATTCGAGGGCGTGGAGCACGGCTGGTTCTCCGAATACTACGGCGGCGCGGGACTGCTGGAGAACGTGCCTGGCGTACTCGACGGGAGCCCGAAGAACGGGCACTATCCCTTCCATCCCGAGCAGGGCAACCTCGGCCACACCGAGGGCTGGGTCGCCTTCAACACCGCGTGGAACGAATCGCTGGCCTGGCGGGCGGCCGACCAGACACATCTCAAGGTAAGCACCCATGACCGTGCCCCCGCACATGTCGTGCAGCGGGATGCGAAGGTGCGAGTCGACCTGGCCGCGCCCTTGAACCTGGACGCCGACACCCTCGACCAGGGCACGGTCGAGGTGCGAGTGGGCGACCGCGGCACCAAGCCCTTGACCGTCACACAGACGGGGAAGAACTCGAAGACGCTCAATGCGACCCTCAGCCTGGCGGCGCTGAACGCCGCACCTCGCGATGTGATCACCGTGACATACGGCCATGGACCGTTCGCGCTGTCGTACTCCTTCACCGTGGCCGACACACCATCCGACGCCCACTGACAGACACTGAGGTGTCAGCCCTGGCGAAGCACTCCGTCCAGGGTGGTGACGAAGACGTCGGTGTCCTTGTCCGTGATGGTCATGGGGGGCTTGAGCTTCAGTACGTTGTTGTGGACGCCGGTGGGGTAGCTGATGACGCCCTCGTCCTTGAGGCGTTCGCTGATCTCCATCGCCTCGGCGGCGGCTGGTTCGCGGGTGCTGCGGTCGCGTACGAGTTCCACGCCGAGGTAGAGGCCGTGGCCGCGGACGTCGCCGATGATCGGGTGGTGGTCGGCGAGTCCGTGGAGCCGCTCGAGGAAGCGGCCTCCGACGGTGGCCGCGTTGTGCTGCAGTCCGCGTTCCTCGATCTCGTCGAGGACGGCGAGGCCGATCTCGCAGGAGACGGGGTTGCCGCCGAAGGTGTTGAAGTACTTCATGCCGGTGTCGAAGGCGTCAGCGATCTCGCGGGTGGTGACGAGCGCCGCCAGCGGGTGGCCGTTGCCGATCGGCTTTCCCATGGTGACGATGTCCGGCACGACGCCGTGCGACTCGAAGCACCAGAAGGTGTCCCCGGTGCGGCCGAAGCCGACCTGCACCTCGTCGGAGACGGCGAAGCCGCCCTGTGCTCGTACGGCGGCGAAGGCTTCGCGCAGGTAGCCGTCGGGGTGGCGGATATTGCCGGCGGTCCCCATCAGCGACTCGGCGAAGAACGCGGCGGGCGGTCGGCCTTGGGCGGTGAGGGACTGGGCGGCCTCGGCGACATGGCGCGCATAGCGGGGACCGGCCTGGGGGTCGTCGTATCCGTATGGGCCCCGGTAGCGGTCGGGGAAGGGGACCTCATGGGTGGTGAGCGGGGTGCCGCTGCCGCCCGGGCCCTTGTAGCGGTTGGGGCTGATGGCGGTGACCGCGCCGGTGTTTCCGTGGTAGGCGCCGTCGATGACCAGCACATCCTGTCGGCCCGTCACCTGGCGGGCGATGCGGAGCGCGAGGTCGTTGGCCTCGCTGCCGCTGCAGACGAGGAAGACGACCTCAAGGGGGTCGGGGAGGGTGGCGGCGAGGCGCTGCGCGTAGCGGGCGATGCCGTCGTAGACGAAGCGGCTGTTTGTGTTCAGGCGACTCATCTGTCGCGTCGCGGCCCGAGTCACACGGGGGTTGGCGTGGCCGACGTGGGTGACGTTGTTGATCGGGTCGAGGTAGCCGAGGCCGTCCTCGTCGTACAGCCAGGTGTCTTGGCCGCGCACCAGGTTCATGGGGCGCGCGTAGTAGCTGCGCTGGGAGCGGCCGAAGTGGGCGTCTCGCGTGCTCTGTACACGGTGGATGTCCCAGCGGTCGGCGTCCTCGTCGGCCGCGACACCGAGGTAGGGGCCCGGGTCCGGGCTGATGCGGGACCAGGCGGGCACCTGCCAGCGTGGTACGTAGTCGCCGTCGGCGGCGAGCGCGGTCGCCTCGTCGGTGAACAGGCTGACGGCGACGGGCCGGGTTCCGGCCTGCCCGAGGACGTCGCCTGCCGTCAGGGCAGTGCCCTGCGCGGCCGGGGAGAGCAGTCCGGTCCAGCGGGCCCAGAAGGGTGCTCCGTCGGCAGGCATATGACGGATGATCAGTTGCGTGTCGGTGCGGTCTTCGACGGTGCCGTCGAACGGCAGGCGGACGACATCGCCCTCGGCGAGGTGCAGTTCGCGGCCGAGGTGCAGGGTGGCCGGTTCCGCCGCGTCGGTCCGCCGCCTGGCCAGCCGGGTGAAGCGAGAGCGAAGGTGCGGGCCGACCGGCACACCGTCGGCCGCCGCGTCCCGCATCGCCCGCCGCGCCGCCGGCACGTCGCCGAGCTGTACGTCGTCGAACACGGGCGAGTTCACGGTGAGATCGACGGCGACAGCGGGGCGCTCGACCACTGGCTGCGGCTCGGCACGCGAGAGCCACGCCGCGAGACCGGCGACCTGGGGCGGTGCGGGCCTGCGGGCCACCGAGTGCAGCACGGCCCGGGCGCGGGCCGGCAAGATCGCGACGAGGCGGCGCAGCGTCGGCCAGGTGTGGCGCGACCGCGACCGCGCATAGGCGTCGGTGGCGTCGGGCGACCGGTGGGTCCAGGTGACGGCGTTGAGTACGAGCCGCAGGGCGGCCAGCGGGTAGACGACATCGAGTTCGCCGGGCTCGCTCTCGATCACTTCTGACCAGCCACCCACGACGTCGGCCAGGGCGCGCAGGGGGTCGTCCTTGCGCAGCATCGCGTAGGCGCCGGCGACGGCGAGTTCGCTGATCCGTGCGGTGTGCAGGGCGTCGCCGAAGTCGACGACGCCGCTGATGCGCTGCTCGCCGAAGGCGGGGGCGGTGGCAAGGACGTTGAAGTCGTTGAGGTCCTGGTGAACGATTCCGAGTGGGAGCGTCTCCAGGCGGGGTGTCACCTCCGCCTCGAACCAGTTCAGGACCGTTTCCACGATGCGGTGGTGTTCCGGGTCCGGCACGGAAGGGAGTTGTGCTCGGATGGCGGCCGGGGCGGTGAGCAGGTGCCATTCGTGCGTGCTGGGGGCATCGTGGGCGGGCAGGTCGCTGAGCGCGGTGGCCAGGCGTGCGGCGGTGCCACCGAGTTCCCGTAGCAGAGCGGGCGAGTGCCGGGGAATGTCGGCGAGGATGCGGCCGTCGAGCCAACGACCCACCTGGAGAGCGTAGTTCTCCCCCGCCACCGCGAAGTCGATGATCGTCTCGCCGTCCACCGCGGGAATGACTTCCGGTACGGGGATGCCCGGCTCGCGCTTGACGGTCTCCTGGATCAGCCGCTGCTGCCAGCGCCACGCCTCGCCCGCGCCGGCTGCGGCGCTGCGACCGACCTTGACGAGGACAGAGGTGTCGTCGGCGAGGCGGACGCGCAGGTTGTGGTCGATCTCGCCGTGCAGGGACTCCACGGCGGTGGCCTTCAGGCCATAGCGAGTTCGCAGGACTTCGACGACGGCTGCTTCTGGAACGCGTACGCGCTCGGGTATGCGTACGGTGGCATCCGGGCTCATGGAAGGACCTCCAACTGCCTCATTGCTCTATTGGTGAACAAACATGGCGAACAAACATGGACGAACGGACCGGTGTCTCGCGCGAGGCACCGGATCCGCTCGGGGTCAGGGCTGGACGATCTCCAGGAGGAGACGTTCATTGACGTCGGCGTGCTCCACCAGCAACGCCCGGGCTGTCTTCGGGTCGCGGGCGAGGAGCGCGTCGAGAATCGCGCGGTGCTCGGCCAGCGCATCCGCGGGCCGCGCCGACGTCTCGTGGTGCACCGACTCCAGCACGGCGATGGCGAACAGCATCTCTCCGGCGATCTCTTCGAAGAACCGGTCGATGCGCCGGCTGCCGATCAGCCGCACCACTGCCTGGTGGAAGCGGAGATCTGCCTGTATCACCTCGCGGGGGCCACCCAGGTCGGTGGCTTGTTCGAGCGCTGTGAAGTCCCGGGTGAGGTTGGCCAGGGCTGCGTCCGGGCAGTGGGCGCACGCCTCTGCTCCGGCCGACTCCAGGGTGCGCCGCACCTCGTAGAGGTCGCGGACGGTGCTCGGGGTCAACTCCGTTACGGTCGTGCGCTTGTGCTGCTCGTGACGGACCAGGCCGATGCGGTCGAGGACGTCGATGGCCTGGCGTGCGGTGCGACGGGAGACCCCGTACCGCTCGGCGAGCCGGACCTCTGGCAGTTCCGTGCCCGGCGGCAGGACGCCGTCGAGGATGTCGTTGCGGATGAGCTCCACCACCGAGTCGACGACCGTGTGCCGGACAACATTGCCGGGCGGACGCTCGATGGCTCTTGCGGCGGTCATGACGCGACACTAGCAATTGTTCACCAATGACACAACGGCTGGTATCGAGGTCCGGCGGTCACCACGTCCTCGTCGCTTGCACGGCCGACCGGCTTGTCCGGCTCGGCGGCCCGGTGCCGGGCCTCGGCGTAGTAGCGCAGCCCGCTCCCCTAGGGCATTCCGGGAGGGACGGGCTCCGCGGTACTGCGCTGCGCCACGAACACGAACTCCTTGCCCGGTCGGTCGGGTGCGTCGCGTACGTCCTCGACGACGAAGCCGTGTTCGTGCAAGTCCCCCTCGATCTGCGTACGTTCGCGGAAGCGAAGTGTCGATTCCGAGGTCAGTACGGCCCCGTCCGCAGCGAACACGTGCGTACCCCGGAAGCTCACCAGGGGCAGGCTCACGTCCGTCAGCTCGGCCCAGGTCTCGACGCGGCCGACGCCCGGGATGTCCGTCATGCGGTACGTGGTCTCGCGCGTCCACTCCGCCCACTCCTCCCACACGCGGTGGGCCGGATCGCGCGTCTCGAGGACAAGCCGCCCGCCGGGCCGCAGCGCCTCGTACGCGCCGCGCAGCGTCGTACGCCACGCCTGCGGGTCGGCGATCGCCTGGGCGACGTTCCCGGTCATCGTCACCAGGTCGATCTGCAGGGGCGGCAGGTCCCCTGCGTCGCCGTCGAGCCAGCGCACCCGCTCCGCGCCCGGCTTGCCACGCGCGACGTCGACGGACGCCCGCGCGGGATCGATCCCGGTGACCGCAATCCCGCGCTCGGCGAGCAGCAGCGCGAACACGCCCGTACCGCACCCGATGTCCAGCACGGACCGCGCGCCGAACTCCTCCACCATCGCGAGATACGCGTCAAGATCGCTGCGGTCCGGATCGAGTGGATCGTAGATGGCGGCGAGGCGCGGATGCCCGAAAGTTGCATCACCCATGGAGGCGAACGTATGTGGCCCCGAGCCCGCGCGGCCACTGCTTTTTCGAGTTACGGCGCCAAGCGGGCGCGGCGAAGTGCGGCGCTGATCCCGGCGCCGACGTGCACGACACGGCGCCGCGAGCTGTCTCGCCGCCCACCGGGCCAGAGCCCTCACCGCCGACGCGGTGGCGCCGACGGCACCGCGAGCGCGCCGATTCGCACGGTGAGGCGACCCCTCGGGCCCGTCCCGAGAGGGCGACCCGGCGCGGGGACGACGATGAGACTGCCGAGCTGAGCCTTTGGCATCGGTCAGCGCTTGATGCCTGCCCCGAGGTGACGCTCCACCGGTCCGCGGGTGGCGATGAGTGTCAGGCCGATCCCGATGCCGCACACGGCGGTGAGGGTGAGGTAGGAGGCGTTGTCGATCGCGGTGAACAACTGCCCCAGCAGACCCGCCAGGGACGAACCCAGGGCGAGGGTGAGGAAGTTCAGGCCGACCATCTGGGAGCGGAACTTCTGCGGGCCGATCCTCGTCGCCAGGGACAGTCCGATCGGCCCGACGAAGACCTCGGAGGATCCGGCCGCCATCATGAACACCAGGATGAGGAGCAGCGGGATCGCGGCGTCTCCGGTCGCTTCGGAGACGATGAGCAGGAACAGGTAGGCGCAGCCGATCTGGGTCAGCCCGATGGCTATCTTGGTCACCGGCCCGGGTTGGCGCTCCCCCAACGTGTTCCACAGCCTGGCGATGAGTGGGGTGATGAGAACGGCTGCCAGGGGGCTGACGGTGGTGATCCAGGCGACCGGGAACTTCCATCCGCCGATGTGCAGGTCGATGCGTTCGGTGATGAGGATCGATATCGCCGTGAACTTCTGGAACAGGAAGCCGTAGTAGACCCCGGACGCCAGGAAGAGGGGAAGGTAGCCCAGGATACGGCGGCGTTCGTCGCGGCTGACGGCCGACGAGGTGGTCATGGTGAGGAAGTAGGAGGCGGCGGCCACCAGCGCGGCGATGGTCACCACGGTGGACAGGTTCCCCGCCCGGAGCAGTCCGGTGGCGACGGCCGCACCCACAGTGGCGGGGACGAGGAGGGCCAGCGCGGCGACCAGCGGGCGGCGCCGTGCGGGCAGGGGGTTGTTGATGATCCGGGCGCGGTCGGGCAGGTGCTTCATCGAGGTGACGTACTGGACGAGCGCGGCACCCATACCGATGGCCGCCAGGCCGAATCCGTAGTGGAAACCCAGTTCGTTCTGCGCGAGTCCCGTGGTGAGCGGGCCTACCACCGCACCGATGTTGATCGCCATGTAGAAGTAGGAAAAGCTGGCGTCCCGGTAACGTTCGTCCGGGTTCTGGTCCAGGACGAAGCCGACGATCGAGGTGATGTTCGTCTTCAGAGCGCCGGTGCCCAGGACGATGCACAGCAGGCCGACGCCCAGCCCGGTCCGGCCGGGGGCGAAGGCGAGCACCACGTGCCCGGCCGTGATGACGACGGCACCGTACAGCACCATGCGCTGGGGGCTGACCAGCCGGTCGCCCAGCCAGGCCCCGAGGATCTGGGACAGGTACACCGCGCCGCCGTAGGCGCCGACAATGCCCGCCGCGACGGCCGGATCCACGGCCAGCCCGCCGTCGGCCACCGCATAGAGCAGGTAGAACGACAGGATGCCCTGGAGTCCGTAGAAGGAGTAGCGCTCCCACAGCTCGGTGAAAGCGATGCCCCACAGGCCGCTTCGCAGGGCACGTCCAGGTGTTGCCGCCGTTGCCTCGCGTGTGTCGCGGTCGGTTGCCGTGGCGGTCTTGGACGGTGTTGTGCTCATTCGCTGAGTCCTGCCAATCGCGAGCCGAAACGGGCGATGAGGGAGGTGTTCTGGGAGTGCCTGCTCTCCTCCCACCGGTCGGCGAAGCCGAAGAGCCGGTACATGGCATGTACGCCGATCCAGCGCAGCGGCTCCGGCTCCCAGCGGCCCGAATCATGGTCGTTCCACGGCAGCCGGGTCAGTGCGGTGTCGCGCCCGGCGGCCCGGTCCAGGAGCGTTCGGGCTGCGAGATTGGTGGCTGTCACGCCGTGTCCGGCGAAACCGCGCACGACGCCGATCCCGGTGTGCGGATCGAAGGTGATCCCGGCGCACCAGTCGCGGGTCACTCCGATAGCGCCTCGCCAGGCGTGCTCAATACTGAACCGAACGTCGGGGAAGAACAGTTGGAGGCGCTCGCTCAGGGTGCGCACAGTGCGGGCGTCCACCTTGCCTTGGCCAGGAGTGCCGGAGTTGAAAGCGTAGGGAGTGCCTCGTCCGCCGATGGCGATACGTCCATCTTCTGTGCGCTGGGCGTAGACAAAGGTGTGTGCGGCGTCGCCCAGACACTCCCGCCCCTGCCAGCCGATCCGCTCCCATACGTGTTCGGGGAGCTGATTGGTGACGATCATGGAAGAGTTGACGGGGATGACGTCCCGCTTGCCCAGTCCTCGGGCGTCGCTCTCGACCTGTCCCGAGTATGCCTCCAGACACGTCAGAATCGTTGCGGCGCGTACGGTCCCACGGGAAGTGGTCACCACGCCGGGTGCGATACGGGTGGCGCGCGTACCTTCCAGGATGCGCACCCCCTTTGCCTCTACGACCGCAGCGAGCCCGCGGACCAGCTTGGCTGGGTCGACGCGCGCGGTGGTCCGGGTCAGCAGGCCGCCCAGCGCCGGGCCGATGGCGATCCGCTTCTTGACAGCGTCGGCATCGAGGAGTTCGAGATCCTCGGCGCGGTAGCCGCCCGCAAGGTCTGCGGCGTAGGACAGTTCGAGGCGCTTCATCGCGGCCGGGGTCGTGGCCACGCGCAGGTGTCCGCCCTGGTACTGGTCTGCTTCGATGCCCTCCTCCTGAAGCAGGCGGAGTGTGTCGCCGATGGCTGCGTCCATCTCCTGTTGGAAGGAGGCGACGGCCGCGGCGCCGTCCTGTCCCCGTTTGCGCACGGCCTTGGCGTACACCGCCCGGTTGCCCGGGATGAGGGGGGAGAGCCAGCCGCCGTTGCGGCCGGAGGCACCGTAACCGACTTCCTCGGCCTCCAGGATGGTGATCTTCGCTCCGGGGCGTTCCAGGATGGCGTGATAGGCGGCCCAGAGCCCGGTCAGGCCGCCACCGACGATGACGAGGTCCTGTTTCTCATCGGACGGGCTCCCTGTCCGGTTCCGGGACGGTCCGGCGGCCGGACCGTCCTCCTCACGCCGGGCACTCATCCAATGGGATATCTCGCCGTTGCGATACGCGGTCATCAGTAACTCCAGCAGGACGTGCGGTGATGTGGCGGGTGGGGACTGTCAGTACGTGGGAGGTGCCATTGCCCACAGGACACGTGCCTCTTGTGTGCCGGTGGCCTCGACGATTCGATGCGGGTCACTGCTGTGGTAGTGGATCGAGTCCAGGGCCGAGAGCGTGTGGTGCTGCTCCCGGACCCATACCTCCACCTCGCCCGACAGGACCAGGAGCAGTTCTTCCGAGCTGCCATGGGTATAGGGCTCCACACCGGTGGAGCCGCCCGGGGTGAAGTGGCCGAGGAGCACCTCAAGATGGTCGAAGGACCCGGGGGTGAGCTTGATCTTCGTGGCGCCCTCCCCGAATGACATGCCATGGGTGTCGCGGAAGCGAAGCACCGGGCTGGCGGCGCTCTCGCTCTGGTCGAAGAGGTCACCCACGGTGAGTTTGAGGATCTCGCACAGCCGCTGGAGCGTTCGCACACTCGCGTTGGCCTGGTCTCGTTCGACCTGGGAGAGATACCCCTCGGTAAGCCCTGTCTGCCTGGCCACATCACTGAGGGTCAGATGCAGGGCGCGCCTGCGCCGACGCAGGCGAGTGCCAACGCCCGCCCGGACGTCGGGTTGCTCATTCGACATGGCGGGAAACTTAACAGGGGTTTGACCAAGCCACAATGAACCTTGCTGAAATCATAGTTTTTTTTACTGCGGGGCCTGGCGGGGCCTGACTTCCCCTGCTGGCGATGAGCAAGCGAACGTGATCAGGGTCGGACGGCCCGGCGGAAGGCGGTGGCATTCTCGGCGGCCCATTGCTGAAACGTCCTGGCCGGCGCACCGGTGATCCGGGACACCGTGTCACGCACCATGAGCAGTTCGTCGTTGACGTCGCCGCCCGTCAGGTCGAGCACTGCGTCAGCGGCTTCGTCGCCCAGGAAGATGGCCATCCGACGATGAGCTTCCTGTCGGCTGATCTCGGCGAACGGCACGTTCCGCCCCAGTACTGCCGCTATGGCCCCGACCTGCTGCCGGGCCGTGACCCTCTCCGGACCCGTCAGCGCATACGTTCGTTCTTGGTGGCCGGACTCGGTCAGCGCCGCCCGAGCCACCGATGCGATGTCCGCAGGGTGAATCGTGGGGAGACCGATGTCCGGATAGGGCACCCGGACCGTTTCGTGCTCGCGGATCGCTCCCGCCCACCACAGGGCATTCGAGGCGAACTGCGTCGGCCGCAGGACCGTCCACGTCATGCCGCTGTCCTTGAGCAGCCGCTCGACAGTCAGGTTCTCGGCGGCGGGGCCCAGGTGCGGATGAGTCTGGACGGTGATGGACGAGACGAGCACTACGTGGTCCACGCCTGCCCGCCGGGCCGCCTCGATGATCTCGGCGTCCGAGCCCATGCGTGACACCAGAAACAGCGATCGGACCTTCTCCAACGCGGGCTTCAACGAGGCTGTCTCGGCGAAGTCACCCGCAACGGCTTCGACCCCTTCCGGGAACGCGGCCCGTTCGATGTCACGGGTGAGCCCCCTCAGCGGTCCGGCGCCGCACGCCTGGAGTTCTTGCAAGAGGGCGCTTCCTACATTTCCGGTGGCTCCGGTCACGAGGATCATGAGGTCTTCTCCTGTCATCAGGCGGTGATCGACGGTGATCGACATGCCGTGACGTTAAAACCTCAACCAAACCTCCGGTCAAGAAGAGTCGACAGGTGTCGCAAGCCCGGGCACGTTCCTCCGCGTGCCCGTCGGCTCAGTCCCGCGGTCCTCCGGTCTGCCGTGACGAGGGCTTCGTCGTCTGGGCGGGCGTCCGAGGCACAGTGCTGGTGCACCCCGAAGACGCCCCCGGCCTTCAGCCCCTGCCCCACTGGGAGAGCAGCGGCGGGTGCTGCGGGCCGGAGGGGCCGGGCGCGGTCTACTGCTGTGGGGCACCGAGCAGCCGGGTGCGCAGTGCGGCGGCGCCGGATTCGGCGAGCCAGTCCGCCAGGGTGCGCAGTCCGGGGTGGATGACCCGCAGCGCCTGGATGTCGGCGTGCCGGCGCCGGCTGGAGATCCATCGATCACAGGGGCGCCCGCCGCCCCCACCACCACGGTGCGCGGCTGGGGCGGCATGCCCTCGTCGCCTGAGCCGGCGTCGGCTTCCCCTCCCATCGGGGTCGGAAAAGATCCGGTGGTCGCCACAGGGGAAGCACGCCTGGGACCTGGCTCGGCGGGCCGCATGTCGTGGACAGCGTCTGACCGTACGGCTCACGCGACCTGCGGGGTGATCGCCCGGCCGCCGACGTACGCGGCCCGTACGACCTCGGCGGACAGCACGTCGAGCGCCTCGCGCAGGGGCACCTGGAGCAGGCACAGGTCGGCCGCCGAGCCGACCGTCAACCGGCGGACGTGAGCGGGCCGTTGGGGTCTGCCGAGGAAGAGCCGCAGGGCCGCGTCCGGTGACACGCCCTCACCGTCGTCGCGGCCGACGGCGGCCCGCATCACCGCCCACGGGTCGTGGGTGCCGTAGGGCGCGTCGGTCCCGGCGACGAGCGGCACGCCCGCCTCGGCCAGGCTGCGGCAGCGGTAGAGGTGGCCCCGGTCGTCGGGATGCACCTCGGCGGCGTACTCGCGGCCCCGCTCCACCGGGAAGTGCTGCTGGGTGACGACCGTCAGGCCGAGCCGCCGGATCCAGGGGACGGTCTCCGCCGGGATCACCGACCCGTGCTCGATGCGGTCGCCGGCGACGGGACCGGCCTCCTCAAGGGCGAGCAGGGTGACGAGCAACTGCACGCGGGTGACGCAATGAACCGCGACCGGCCGGGGACGTGTCCCGGCCACCGTGGCGGCCAGCTCGGCCCGCGTGGGCAGCGTCGGATCGTCGAGCACCAGCTTCACCAGTGCGCCGGCGCCCATGACGAGGAGTCTCTGCGGCAGCACCGACAGGGTGCGCGGCAGACCGGGCGCGGGATACGGGTCGGCGTTGGTGAACCCGGTGACGCCCAGCCGCGCCGCTCGTCGCCCCACCCGCTCCAGATCCAGCCGCACGGGGGGCAGGGCCCGTCGCAGCCGCTGGTCCTGTCGCCACAACCGGCCGTCGCCGTCCAGCCCGGCTGTCCGCAGCGCCGCGCTGTTGAGGAACCACATCGCCCCGCTGCGGTGCTGCACCCGCACCGGCCGGTCCGCGACCAGTGCGTCCAGTGCCTGCCGGCCCAGCTCTCCCGCGACGCTCTCGTGGTAGCCGACGGCCCGCACCCACTGGCCCGGTGCCCCGCCCCGCAACGCCGCCGCGAATCCGTCGCGTCCGCGCACGTCGGTGGGGCCGACCCGGACCGAGGCGGCCTCGGCGGCCAGCGCCGTCAGGTGGAGGTGATGGTCGTGCAGGCCGGGCAGCAAGGCCCCGCCCCGGCCGTCGACGTCGGCGCCCCCGGCCAGCCGATGACCGATCTCCGTGATCCGTCCGCCCGCGCCGATCCGCACGTCCGTCGCGGCGCGTCCCTCGACCTCGACGTTCCTGATCAGCACGGCCGTACCCGGGAGCCGGCGAGCGCGGCGGCGCAGGCCGCCATGGACACGCACAGGAGTTCTCCGCCGCCTGCGGCGAGGGACCGTACGACGGCCTGGGCGGCGTACAGGCCGGTGACCGGATCGGCGAGCGCGTCACCCAGGAACACGGGTGCACCCTGCGCGTCGCGGCCCGTCAGGCCGCCGGCGACCGCCGCGTCGTCGCCGAAGGCGATCCGGTCGTCGCCGCGGCCGTACCCGGTGATGCCGACCCAGACCCGTCCGGGGCGCGCGGCCAGGAACTCCTCGGCGTGCACCTGGACCGCCTCCCGTACGGCGCGCCGCCAGGCACGGGCCACCATGGCCGCGCCCAGACGCTTGCGATAGCCGGCCGATCCGTGCAGATCGGACGGAACCGAGTCGAGGTCCGACAGGGCGAGGTCCGCGATGTCGTCGGCCTTCTCCTCGGCGGGTTCGGACCCGATCAGCGCCGTCTGAGCCGCCTCGGCACGGCAGGGGGCCGGGCCGAGGCCGAACAGAGCGATGGCGCACCGGTCGATCCGCCCGCCGGGGTCGAGGCCCACCGCGACGGTGGCCCCGGCGAGGGCGAAGTCGCCGCTCCTGTGGGCGAATTCCGCGACGGCGAATCCGCAGGGGCGGTGCCAGACGGGGAAGACGACGGCCGTCAGCAGTTCGTCCTCGTCCAGGGCGGTGCTCCACATGCCGGTGAAGAACCGCGCGGCGGGGATGGTGCGGCGTCCGCGCACCGACAGGGCCTCCAGTTCGGCGTCCAGGGTCAGTGCCACCGCGGGATACTCGGCTGCGGCGTCGGCGTGGGCGAGCGAGCCTCCGACGGTGCCGCGGCTGCGGATCTGGAAGTGGCCGATCAGCGAAGTGGCACGGGCGAGGAGGGGTACGGCGGTCCGTGCCTCCTGCGATCGCTCCACGGTGGCCTGGGTCGTGGTCGCGCCGATCCGCACCGCCCCGTCACGGTGCTCGATGCCCCGCAGTCCGTCCAGACGGCGCAGGTCGACCAGATGCCCGAAGGACGCGAGGCGCAGCGCCAGCATGGGAACGAGGCTCTGCCCGCCGGCGATGGCCTTCGCCTCGTCGCCCAGGTCGGCGAGCAGCGCGACCGCCTCCTCCGCGTCGGCGGGGGCGTGGTACTCGAACGCGGACCTCGTGCGGGGACTGGGTCGACGCCCAGATCGTCAACTCCCCGGCGGGCGCCGACCATTCGGCGACGATCCCACGGGTCTCCATCGGCACCGGCCCGTGTGACTGCTGGTGGACGGTGGTGCTCACCACGTGTGCCGCGCTGTCGAAGACGGGCGCGAGCTGGTCCATCGGACGCCCGCCGAGCCGGCCCACCAGGTTGTCCGGGTGGGTGGCGTGGACCGATTCGGCCGACTGAAGGGCGGTGGTGTAGTCGACGACGGGCGGGAGGGGCTCGTAGTCGACCACGACCAGCTCGGCCGCGTCCTCGGCGATGTAGCGGTCCACGGCGACGACCATCGCCACGGGGTCTCCGACGAACCGCACTTCGCCCTCGGCGAGCGGCGGGCGGGGGGTGTCGGGGTCGTCCCGCCCGTTGAGTGAGTACCACTGCTCGTGTACGCCGGGATTGAGGTCGTCCGCGACGAGGACGGCGTGGACACCCGGAAGGGTCAGCGCCTCCGAGACGTCCACCCCGGTGATGCGTGCCCGCGCGACGGGACTGCGGATGAAGCAGGCGTGCAGCATCCCGGGCCGGACGACGTCGTCGACGTAGGTGCCGGTGCCGGTCAGCAGCCGCGGGTCCTCGACGCGGGGGGTGCGGGTGCCCGTGTAGGGGGTCTTTCCTGCTCGATCGGAGCGGAGAGCCCGGGAAGAGTCGGCCGGCGCCGCCTCGTCCGTGGTCCCTGCCATCGGCCTCGCCCTCCGTTCACCCGGCCCAAGCGCCGGAGATGGGTGGATCAGCCCGAAAACACCCGGTGCTGAACGACTGTTTAACAGACGCGCTGAACAACTGTTTAACATCGGCCTCCGGACCCGTCAAGGACAATGGCCCCATGACTGCGCCTCGCCGTATGGGTACCGAGAACTCCAGAACGCGCTTGCGGCTGCTGGACATCACCGAGCGGCTGATGCTCAAGGAGGGATACGCCTCCGTCGGCATCCGCCGGGTGGCACGGGAGGCCGAGGTCGCGCCCGCGCTGGTTCTCTACTACTTCCGCACGCTCGACGACCTGTTCCTCGCGGTGCTGCGGCGGCGGGCGGAGCAGGAACTGGAGATCTCGGCGCGGGTGCTCGACTCCCCGCAGCCGCTGCGCGCCCTGTGGGATCTCAGCAGCCAGCCCGGAGCCGCCCTGATCACGGAGTTCATGGCGCTGGCCAACCACCGCAAGGCCATCCACGCCGAACTCGCCGAGCACGCGGAACGCTACCGCCAGGCGCAGGAGGAGATCATCGTCCGCAAGGCCGCCGAGGGCGGGCTCTCCCTGCCCGACGTGCCTCCCGTCGCGCTGCTCGTGGTGACCACGGCGCTCGCCCGCGTCCTCGTCATGGAGAAATCTCTCGGCATGACCGCCGGGCACACGGAGACCCTCGACCTCGTGGAGCGGGTCCTCCAGGGGATCGAGGGCGCCCCCGAGCCCGAATCCGATCACCCGGCCGACGGCCGCACCACAAGCGCGTGACCCGGGTGCTTCCTCCCGGTCCGACCGGCGCCACCGGCGGGCAGCGGCGCGATTCCGCGCCCGGTTCGGCCGACCACATGTGTGCATCCCGCAGCCGACATTGCACGGCCCTGGTCGTGTGCGACTGGCGTGGCAGACTCGGCCACCGGCGGGGCATCGGTCGTCGGCCGACGAACCGGCGGTGGCCTGTACGGCCGATCGGCGGGCCGACAGCGGCTCGGTGACGGCTGGGGAAGTGTGCCTCACGAGGTCCGGACGCTCCGCCCGCCGTCCGGCACGGCACCCCTGTTCCCCGAGCACAGATCAGGCTGTTACGCCGTGGCCCGGCGCGCGTACACCTCTATCTCGATCTTCATCCGGGGGTCGGCGAGACCGCACATCAGCATCGTGGCGGCCGGCCGCACGTCGCCGAAGCGGCGGCGCAGGACCGGCCAGCAGGGCTCGAAGTCCTCGCGGTCGGGCAGCAGGTAGCGCACCCGCACCACATCGGCGAAGGTGCACCCCGCCTCGGTCAGCGCGGCCTCTATGTTCCGCAGGCACTGCTCGGCCTGCTCCACCACGTCGTCGGAGATCGTCATGGTGGTGTAGTCGAACCCGGTCGTCCCGGACACATGCACCCAGTCGCCGTCCACCACGGCGCGGGCATAACCGATCTGCTCCTCAAAGGTCGAGCCGCTGAGGATCGCACGTCGCTCTGTCATGGGTCGAACGCTAAGTGACCAGCTCGGATACGTCTAATACAGTGAAAGGCATGGTCTGATATCTCTACGCGTATGGAGCGTCCCGAACTTCCCCTTCCACAGCTGCACGCCTTCGTCGTCCTCGCCGAGGAACTCCACTTCGGCCACGCCGCCGCCCGTCTGGGCATTGCCCAACCGCCGCTGAGCCAGCAGATCCGCCGCCTGGAGGACAAGGTCGGCCATGAGCTGTTCAGCCGCGCACCAGGACGGGTCACGCTCACTCCAGCCGGACGCGAACTGCTGCCCGCCGCACGGCGGGCCCTCACCGACCTTGCGTCCGGGCTGGCCGCGGCCCGGGCCGTCGGCAGCGGCCGGACCGGACGCCTGCGGATCGGTTTTGCCGCCTCCCTCGCCCTGACCGTCCTGCCCGGCCTGCTGCGCACCTTCCGGCAGCGGCAACGCAGGCTGGCGAGCGTGAGCCAGAAGATGCTCACGCAGACTCTGCGTCATCTGGAACGCGACGGGCTGGTGTCGCGGACCGTGATCCCCGCGGTCCCGGTCCGCGTCGAATACGAACTGACCCCCCTCGGCCGCTCGCTGCTGCCGGTCATGCGCGCGATCAAGGGCTGGGCGGAGGAGCACATGGCCGAGGTACGCGCCGCCCGCGCCGCCTACGACGCCGCGGGCTGACGGCCGGGGGCGCGGGGCTCGGGGCGGGGCTCAGGGCACGGGGCTCAGCAGAACCGCATCGCCGCGGGCTCGTGCTCCCGAACAGGGCGCAGTCCGGCCGGGACGCGGAGCCCTTGGCACCTGCGACTTCGGCTTCGCGGCCGTTGCTTCGGAAGGCGCCGGCCGGGCCGAAGCGTGACCCTGCCCTGCAACAGCAGCCACGGCGCTGCCGCACCCTTGACGAAGTCAACAAACCCCGAACTACGCTGTGTTGCGACCAGCCCCGCGGTGGCCTCGGTGGCTCCGGCGGGTCCACCGGCCGGGGCGACGCCGGTCGCGCCACGGCGTCGCCCCGCTCCGCTGTGCGCGCTGTCGTGCCGGATCGGTGCCCGAGGCCCGCTCAGCAACCCACGGTGTGTGCATACGGGCGGCGGGGTCGGCCTGCTGAACGACGGCGGTGTCCGGTTCTTCGACGCCGCGGCGGCCGGGCGGTCAGCGGTAGCGGAGGTAGTGGCGGCGGATGTCGCGGAACGCCGCCAGCTCACTCTTCCAGGCCGCCGCCACCTCGTCCGCCCCGGCGCCCGCGTCGATCATCGTGCGGACCCGCGCGCTGCCCGTCAGCCGGTCGATGCTGTGGTCGGGCCGCCAGGCGAAGTCGCTCCACACGCACTTCGCCGTCACCAGCAGCGCCACTCCCGTGTGCACGGGGTCGAACACGTCGCGGTCGTTGATGTGGATCTGCACGCCGCCCACCGTCGTTCCCTGGAACTTCGAGAAGGTGGGGGCGAAGTACGCCTCACGGAACTCCACCCCCGGCAGGCCGAGGGCGCCGGCGGCCTCGGCCCACCGGGCGTCGATGCCCTCGGCACCGAGCAGTTCGAAGGGACGGGTCGTGCCGCGCCCCTCCGACAGGTTGGTGCCCTCGAAGAGACACGTCCCGGAGTAGACGAGGGCGGTGTCGGGTGTCGGCATGTTCGGGCTCGGCGGCACCCAGGGCAGACCGGAGGCGTCGTAGAAGTCCGAGCGCCGCCAACCGGTCATGGACACCGTCTCCAGGTGCACCGGGGTCTGCAGGAACTCGCCGTTGAACAGCCGGGCCAGTTCCGTGACCGTCATGCCGTGCGCCTGGGCGATGGGCTGCCGGCCGACGAAAGACGCGAACTCCTTGTGCAGCACGGGGCCGAGCGCGCCGCGTCCCGTCACCGGGTTGGGCCGGTCCAGTACCACGACGCGCTTGCCCGCGAGCTGTGCGGCCTCCATGCAGTCGTAGAGCGTCCAGATGTACGTGTAGAAGCGCGCGCCCACATCCTGGATGTCGAACACCACGGTGTCGACGCCGGAGGCGGTGAAGATGTCGGCCAGCGGTCGGCCGTTCTTGAGGTAGGTGTCGTACACCGGCAGGCCCGTCGCCGGGTCGTCGTAGCGGCCCTCCGAGCCGCCCGCCTGCGCGGTTCCGCGGAAACCGTGCTCGGGTCCGAAGACGGCGACCAGGCTCACGCGGTCGTCACCGTGCATCACGTCGACGATGTGGCGCACGTCGCGGGTCACACCCGTCGGGTTGGTGACGATGCCGACGCGCTGGCCGTCAAGGAGTGCGTATCCGTCCTCGGCGAGGCGTTCGAAGCCGGTACGCAGTCGGTGGCCGTTGCCCCGTGCCGCGGCGGCCGGTGCGGCGGCGCCCACACCCATGACGGTCACGGCCCCCGTGGCGGAGCCGGCGGCCAGCAGATTTCGTCTGGACAGGTTCATGGTGTGACCTCCGTGCGCTCCGCGACCGCGATGAACTCCTGTTGGGTGTCGAGTATCCGAAGAGCAGGCGCGGACGTCAATAAGTAACCAGCATGCTTTGCGGGTCGTTACTTTTTGCCCACCCGGGGACGTCGGGGTCCGGTTGCCGGGGGCGCTGCCCCAGTACCGGGACGCCGGCTTTCGGACAGTCGGCGTGCCCGCTTCGGGTCCACCTCCGGTGAACGCGGTTCGCGGCGCTGTGGGTTGGCCGCCGCGCGGGTGGCGATGCGTTCCAGGTGATCGACGAGCGGGTGGGGGGTACGGGCGGGCCGGACGAAGACCAGGGGGACGGGTGGTGCGTCGGCGATGGCGATGTACCGGACTCCGGGATGGGGATGAGCACGTGCCGACTCCGGCAGGACTCCGACGCCCCGGTCCGCGGCGACCATCTCGATCCACTCGTCGTAGGTGCGGCAGGCGACGGCCACCTCGGGCCTCGCGCCGGCCGGCCACATGGCAGGGCCCACCGTGCCGCTGAGCTTGTTGACCACCAGGGCGTGATCGGCGACTTCCGCCCAGTGCAGGCGCCTTCGGCGCGCGAGAGGGTGGTGGCGGCCCACTGCCGCCACTCGGTCCTCGGTGCCGAGTTCGACGATGTGCAGGCGGCCACCGGAAGAGGGTTTGCCGTAGATCACCGCGGCGTCGGTGTGTCCGGTGGCCACACCGGCCGCCCGTTCGTCGCGGCGGACGAGTTCGAGTGCTCCCCCGGTCACCTGCTCGAACTCGGTGATGAGGTGCCGTGCCAGACCGCTGGGCAGCAGCCAGGTGAAACCCAGGCGCAGCACCGGCCCAGAGCTCACGGACCGGAGGGCGGAGTCCAGTTGCGGGAGCAGCGCGGCCAGCTGCGTGCGGAGCCGGTGTCCGGCCTCGGTCACACTCACGCTTCGGGTGGTCCGGTCGACCAGACGGACCCCCAGTGCCGATTCCAGACGGGCCAGCGACCGGGTCAGCGTGGGCTGGGTGACCCTGCACCTGTCTGCGGCACGGGAGAAGTGTTCTTCCTCGGCCAGGACGAGAAACCAACGCAGATCCCGGAGTTCCACATTCATACGTCAACTGTATAAAACCTGTCGCCTGCGCATTTCCGTCACCGCCGCTCGGTGCCTAACGTCGAAGGCGAGCACGTCGGACGGCCTGCGGCGCGAGACCGCCCGGCAGCAGACAGGATCGCGCCGCATGAACAGGCGACCCCATGGACATCGGCAGTATTCTCCGCACCTCCGCCACCCCGGTGGGCCAACCGGCCTACCCGCACGGCCCGTACCGCTTCGTCGGCCGGGAGTATCTGAACATCACCTATCGCACCGACCCCGACGCCATGCGGGCGGTGGTTCCCGAACCGCTGGAGGTCGACGAGCCGCTGGTGCGGTTCGAGGTGATCCGCATGCCCGACAGCAGCGGCCTCGGTGACTACACCGAGGCCGGGCAGGTGCTGCGGGTCCGGCACCAGGGCGAGCCTGCGGACTACCTGCACTGCATGTATCTGGACAACGGACCCGCGATCTCCCTGGGCCGCGAGGCGAGCGCGTACCCCAAGAAGCTGGGCAAGCCGCGCCTGTACACCGACTCCGACACACTGGTCGGCACCCTGGACCATGGATCGCTCCGGGTGGCGACCGCGACCATGGGCTTCAAGCACGCCACGCTCAGCGAGGAGGAGGCGCGCACAGAGATCGCCGCGCCCACCTACATGTTGAAGATCCTTCCGGGCTACGACGGCACTCCTCGGATCTGCGAACTGGCGCGTTCCCAGATCACCGACCTGACCGTCCGGGGCGCCTGGACGGGGCCCGCACGCCTCCAGCTCTTCGAGCATGCGCTTGCCCCGCTGGCCGACCTGCCCGTGCTCGGCATCGTCAAGGCGACACACATACTGACCGACCTCACCCTGCCGCGCGCCGAGATCGCGCACGACTACCTTTCGTAGTCACATGGCCCCGCGCGAACACATCTGTCTTCCCTCGAAAGGTGCTTCAGTGAGCACTCATCCCGATCGAACCGACACGCCGGTGTTCCCCGTCCTCACCGGGCGCCGGGCACTCGTCACGGGTGCGGGCAGCGGCATCGGCCGGGCCACCGCCGTGCGGCTCGCCCGGTCGGGTGCCCATGTCATCGGGCTCGACCTGAACGAGCAGGCGGTACGGGACCTCGCAGGCGAGACCGGCGGAGCAGCGATCACCGCGGACCTGTCCGACCTCGACGCGCTCGACGCACTGATTCCGCAGGCCGACATCGTCGTCAACTGCGCGGGCATCCAGCAGGTCGCTCCGGTCCATGAGTTCGACCCGGCGCGGTTCTCGCTGATGCTGCGCATCATGCTGGAGGCTCCCTTCAGGATCATCCGCAAGACACTGCCCGCCATGTACGCCCAGCAGTGGGGACGCATCGTCAACATCTCGTCCGTCCACGGGCTGCGGGCCTCCGAGTTCAAGAGCGCGTACGTGGCGGCCAAGCACGGACTGGAGGGGCTGTCCAAGGTCGTCGCCCTGGAAGGCGGCCCCCACGGGGTCACGTCCAACTGCGTCAACCCCGGTTATGTGCGTACCCCCTTGGTGGACCGGCAGATCGCCGACCAGGCCCGCGCCCACCACATCAGCGAGGCCGAGGTCGTGGACTCGGTCCTGCTGGAGTCCGCCGCTCTCAAGCGTCTTGTCGAGCCCGAAGAGGTGGCCGAGGCGGTGGCCTTCCTGTGCAGTCCCCAGGCAGCCGCCATGACCGGCACCGACATCGTCATCGACGGGGGCTGGACGGCCCGCTGAGAGCAAGCCTGAGAGACGGGCGTCCGATGCACCACGGAACCCGAGTTCGGCACGGGTTGTCGGGCCCTGTCTCGGCGTGCCGGCCGGGGTCGTGGGGCGCGGTCGGTGTGCCGGTGGCCGCGTACCGGACCTCCGGCGAGCACTCGATGACCGGGGCCGCAGCCGAGATGGACCGGGCCGCGACCGGGCGGTCATCGAGATGCAGACCGGCATCGAGCACACCGACGCCCGCGGCGCCCTCGGCTACCGGGCCACCGAGGTGGCGCGCACGCTCCGCGCGGAGGAGGGCGGGGCCGTGCCCTGGTCGCGGGCGCAGGTCACGTCCTTTGCGGGCAGGCGGCCCGTCGCCAGGTAGGCATTGACGCGTCCGTCGACGCAGGCGCTGCCGAACACCCCGAACACGGCGTGCTGGTCGGCGCCGCGCAGGGTGACCAGCCGGGAGCCGGGCCACCTCCGGTGCTGGGCGGCGGCGCCCTCGTAGATGGTGCGGGGGTCCCCGGTGGCGTTGACGAGCAGCGCCGGGAAGCTGTCCTTCCTGACGGTGGTCGGGCGCTCGCGCGGCGGGTCCCAGAAGGCGCAGGGGCCGATGTTCTGGGCGACGGAACCGAAGAGCCGGTCCGGGGCGCTGCGGATGTCGCGCCAGTACACCTCCGGGTCCCGCGGCGCGGGCACGTCACCGCACAGGATCGCCGCCTGCACGCTTCCGTAGGCCGATTCGGAGCCGGTGAGCTGGAACTTCAGCATGTCGGCGAAGGCCGGGTCGGGGTCGACACGTCGGCCCTGGGCGGCCCGGTTCATATCGCGCACGGCCCGCGCGAAGGCCCCGTACGCCTCGTCGTTGTCCTGTGAGAGGCCGTTGAGGAGGATGACCGGCACGGAGTGGTCGTCCAGCCGGTAGGAGCCCAGTCGCAGCGGCTTGCGGGCCGCTGCGGCCTGGATGCGGTCCACGGCGGCGAGTACGGCCTCGCGTGTGCGGCCCAGCCCGTACGTGGCGTCTCGCGCGGCGGCCCACGCGGCCCAGTCCTCGATCGCGTGCCGGTTGGCCGCCTCGGCGCCCCGCAGCAGCCGGGGCGAGTACCGGCCGGGGTCGATCACCCCGTCGAGGACCATGCGGTCGAGTCGGCGCGGGAACATCGTGGTGTACACCTCGCCGAGATAACTGCCGTAGGAGTAGCCCAGGTAGGAGATTCTGCGCTCGCCGAGCGCGGCGCGGATGACGTCCAGGTCGCGGGCGGTGTTGCGCGTGGTGGCGTACGGCAGCACCGAGTCCTCGTACCTCCGGCAGCGCTCCGCGAGATCGCGGGCGAACGCCGCCATACGGTCGAAGCCGGCCCGGTCGACGCCCGCGCCGCGGATCCAACTGCCCGTCGGCCAGTGACAGTCCAGCGGGGTGCTGCGGCCCACAAAACGGGGGTCCACCCCTACGACGTCGTACCGTGCGCCGACGTCCCTCATCGCCTGGCGTACCCACGGGGGGTCGCCGAGCGTCTGGCCGCCGGGCCCGCCGCTGTTGAGCAGCAGCGGGCCGACGCGATATGCGGTGTCGGTGGCCCGGATCCGGGAGATCGCGACGGTGATGGTTCGGCCGCCCGGGTCGTCGTAGTTCAGCGGGACGGTGACGTCGGCGCACCGGGCGCCCGCCTCCTGGAGGTCCTTGCCGATGTCGTCGTCCGGGCCCTGGAGGCAACTCTGCCAGGTGAGGCGCTGGTGGTGAAAGCGGGCCAGGGGATCGCCGGTGCCCGTGGCCGGCGCGGCAACGGCCGGCGCTGCCAGCGGGAGGGCGGCCAGTACGGCCGCCGTGCGCAGTGCGATGCGGCGGATCATGTGTGCGTCCTTTCAAAGGGCCGGCCGTCGCAGAACGCGGCCTGGACGACGTCGTGGAAAACCTGTTCGGCCGGTAGCGAGTCGGGCACCCCGTTGAGCGCCACGGAGATGCTTCGCCCGCCGGGACCTACGGCCGTGAGCGCTCGGTGGCCGCCCGGCACGGTCCCTGCGTGCCCCCACCACAGGCCCCCGCAGCGCAGCGGGGTGGAGATCAGGCCGAGCCCGTAACGGGCTCCGGGCCACAGGCGGTCCGGGTCGGCCGTCACGGTCTGCCGCATCGCGGCCAGTTGCGCCGGGGGCAGGAGGCGGCCGGACATCAGGGCGGAGACGAAGTGCGCGACGTCGTCCGGCGTGGAGACGAGCGCGCCTCCCACGCCGCCGAAGGTCATGTTCCAGTCGGTGCCGTCGACGCGGTGGCCGTCCTCGTCGGTGAAGTAGCTGCGCGAGTGCGTCCCCCGGATACGGACGTCGTCGCCGGGCCAGTAGCTGTCGCGCAGCCCGAGCGGACGCAGGATGCGGCGGGTGATCTCCGTCTCGGGGGTGTTGCCGGTGACCTGCTGGATGATCAGGCCCGCGATCAGGTAGTTCGTGGTCGCGTAGTGCCAGGCGGACTGCGGGTGCGGCAGTTCGAGGGCGCGGGCGACGAGTTCGCGCGGCTCGAAGTGGCGCCGCCGCATGCGTTCGGGGTGTTCCCACTCCGGGGCGTCGAGGTAGTCGGGCAGTTTGCTGGTGTGCCGCAGGAGGTGCCGCACGGTGATCCGGCGGCCGTCGAAGCCGTGCGACCGGATCAGGCCGGGGAGGTAGCGGTCCACCGGGGCGTCGAGCAGCACACGGTGTTCGGCGGCGAGTTGGAGGACGACGGCTGCGGTGAACGTCTTGGTGACGCTGCCGATACGGAGGCGGTCGGTGGCGTTCATGGGGCGCCCGGAGCGCAGGTCGGCCGTGCCGGCGGTCTGCGTCCAGCGCCCGCACGACGGTCCCGCCTCACCCACCGAGTCGGTGACCACTACGGCGGCTCCGGCGATGCGGTCGCGGGTGACCAGGGTCCGCAGGGCGTGGCGCAGTTCACGGTGGGCGCCGCAGTGCGCGCCCACCGGTGACGCGGAGGGCTGAGGACGCGGGAACGCCGCTGGAGCGGCGGTCAGAAGGAGCGCGACGGCCGAGGCCACGACACCCGCACGCCTGATGGCTGCTGATACCTTCATGCGCACCGACCGTAGGCGGCGGACGCCGAATCCTCACTCGTGCAGCCCGGTGTCCTGTTATGGGGGACAACCCCCGCCCCAGGACACCTGGTTGCCCCACGCCCATGTGCGGCAACCGCATCCGGCCCTTCTCCGCTGGTCCACCTGGCGACGCCGCCACCAACAGCATCGAGCCGCCGAGGCCCACCATCGCTGGAGTGTCACGCTCTGATCGAGAGGGCGTGCCGGAAGACGTCGCGTGGGTCCCAGCGCTGTTTGACCTCGCGCAGGCGGGCGTGGTTGTCCTTGTAGTAGAGGGTTTCCCACGGCGTGCCCGAGGTGTTCCAGTGCGGGTCGGCGAGGTCGGTGTCGGGGTAGTTGATGAAGGCCCCGTCGGCGGTCTTGCCCGGGACGGGGACTCCGCCGGTGTCGGCGAAGAGGTCGCGGTAGCACTCGCGTATCCAGGCCAGGTACTCGGGCGCCTGCCCCGGTTGGGCCCAGGACGCGAGGCAGGAGAGCTTCAGCACGGAGTCGCGGTGGGGCATGGCCGTGGCGTCGGGCGGGAGGGCGTTGACTGCTCCGCCGTAGGTGTTGACGACGACGCTGCCGGCGAGCACGCGGGTGTCCTGGCGGGTCAGGTGGTGGTAGGCCACGGCGATCTGGCGGTCCGTGAGCCGTCGGCGCAGAAACGCCGACTTGATCTTGATGTGCCAGTCGCCGACGGCTTCACCGGAGCCGCGCAGGGCGGCGTCCAGCCAGGGCAGGCGTCGAGTGGTCAGACGGGCGGGGTGGGTGGTGCCTTCACTCACCGAGCGGAGGAACCCGTCCAGCAGACGGCGGTCCCGGCCGGGCTCGGCCGCGACCTGGCCGAGGAGCAGGTGCGCGCCGGCCGCACGGCGCGTCAGGGCGAACTCGGCGTAGAGCGCCGCGTTCGGGTCGGTGGCGGCGGCGTGGCGCTCCGCCCACCGCCCGTGGTTGCGCACCATGCGCGTGAAGTGCTCCTCGTCCATGCCCTCCCAGCTCCACTCGGCGGTGAAGGTGAGCGCGGTGGCCGGCGGAGTGGGCAGCGAGCGGAACCAGAAGCGGGTGACGACGCCGAAGTTGCCCCCTCCGCCTCCCGTGTGGGCCCACCAGAGGTCGCGATGGGGGTCGTCCCGCTCCCGCGTGGCGACCACGGCGCGAACGGCGCCCTCGCGGTCGACGACCACCACCTCGACGGCGTAGAGGTAGTCGCTGACCAGGCCGAACAGCCTGCACAACGGCCCGTATCCGCCGCCGGGCACATGGCCGCCCGCGCCGACCTCGGCGTGGTATCCGGCCGGTACGGTGACCCCCCAGCCGAGGTAGAGCTTCTGGTACACCTCGCCCAGTGTGGCCCCTGCCTCGACGGCGTACGCCCGGCGCTGCTCGTCGAACGTCACCTCCCGCATGGGTGACATGTCGATGACGGTGGTGATGTCGGGGTGGTCGACGAAGTCCTCGAAGCAGTGCCCGCCGCTGCGGACCGCGAGTCGCGCGCCGGAGGCCACCGTCTCGCGTACGGCGCGCACGACGTCCCCCGTCGAGCCGACCAGACAGACGCGCTCCGGAGTCCCCCGGAAACGGTTGCTCGCTCCCCGGGCGACCAGATACGCGTAGCGGGGGTCCTCGGGTGAGACCCGAAGGGGCCCTTCAGGCAGCCACGCGGAGGCGGCGCTGCCACCCTCCGGGACCGCCGCCGAGGCCACCGAGGGCGCCATCAGCGCCGCCCCTGCGCCCGTGGCCGCCGCCACACGGAAGACGGCGCGCCTGCCGGGCCCGTCCGCCGAACCAGTCGAACTCATGCTGCCTCCTTGCGGGTTGGAGTGCCGTACGGTCGACGCTAGGCCGGAGCGGCCGACACGGCAGGAGGGCTGAGTGGCGGGTCCGGGGTGTACCGGGTGACACCACTGCCCGGGGGTTCAACCCACCGGTGACGGGCGCGACCCTCACCACCGTGGTGCCGAGGCACTCACACCCCTGGGACCTCGCAAAGGCCCGGGCCCCTGGGCGCCGGGGCGTGGAGGCGTGGAGGAGTCACGGTGAGCGCTGCGCCGCTCCGTCCGCGCGGGTCGGCGTCGCGGCCTTGTCGTGGAAGGCGCGGCGGACGGCCGTGATGCCGTCACCGGCCCTCGACGGGTGGACGCGGTTCGTCAGCAGAACGGCGTAGCGGCCTGTCTCGGGGTCGACCCAGATGCTGGTGCCGGTGAAGCCGGTGTGCCCGTACGCGCGGGGGCCGAAGGACTGGCCGACCGGGGAGTCCGTCGGGTCCTGGCCCTGCCAGGCGAGGCCGCGCCGTAGCCCCAGGCCCTCGGTGTGGACGGCCGTCATCTGCGCGAAGGTATCTGGGCGGAGCAGTTCGCGTGCGCCGCCGGCCAGGGACCTGCCGAGCCGCTCCATGTCGGCCAGCGGCGCGAACAGGCCGGCGTGCCCGCCCACTCCGCCGAGCACCACCGCGTTCTCGTCGTGCACCTCACCGACCACGACCCTGCCGCGCCACGGGCAGTCCTCGGTGGCCACGGCCCGCCGCCGGGCCTCGGCGTCCGGGCGGAATCCGGTGCCCGTCATGCCGAGCGGGTCGCACACCAGTCGCCGTACCAGCACGTCCAGCGTCTCCCCGGCGGCGGCCTCCGCGATCAGGCCCAGGATGATGAATCCCTGCGAGGAGTACTGGACCCGCGTGCCCGGTTCCGCCGTGAGCGGCAGCAGGCGGATCGCTTCCAGGAGACAAGCGCGCGTGGGGTGTTCGCGGTAGAGGGGGACCCGGCCGGGGATGCCGGAGGTGTGGGCGAGCAGCTGATGGACCGTCAACTCTGCTTTGTCGCCGCCCCGGTACTCCGGCAGATGGTCGCCCACGGTGTCGGTCAGCCGCAGGGCGCCCTCGTCGACCAAAGCCATCACCGCGAGCCCCACCACCGGTTTGGTGACCGAGGCGAGGTCCCACAGCTCGCTGCCGTCCAGCGTCTGGCCGCCCCAGCTCCTGGTGCCGGTCCAGCCGCGGTTCACGGTCGCGGCGGCGTCGCCGACGGACCATGCCGCCGCGGAGTACACCCCGCGATCGCGGCCGGCGGCGAGGAGTTCACCCAGCGGGCTCATGCCCGCCCTCCGTCACGTCCCCCGTCACGACCCCCGTCAGGTCCGCCGCCACGCTCTCCGTCAGGTCCGCCGCCACATCCGCCGTCCCGCTCCCCCGCGGCCGGGCCGACCACGCCCAGGGCCGGGGCCGGGGCCCGCCCGCCGAGGCCCGCGGAGACGGTGCGGGCTGCCGCGCGCACCATCGGGCCGTACAGCCGCACGCTCTCCTGGTCGAGGGTGAACGTCAGCCCGGAGATGCCGATCGCGCCGACCACGCGTCCCGCCCGGTCGAGTACGGGCGCGGCGACCGAGCGCACGTCCGGATCCCCGTAGCCGTCGTCGACGGCGTAGCCGCGCTCGGCGGCCTCCCGCAGCGCCGTACGGAGCGCCGCCGCGCCGGCGAGCGGATGCGCGGCCCATGCCTTGGGCGGCACGCCGTCGAGCACCTCGGCGCACTCGTCGTGCGGCAGCGCGGAGAGCATGGCGAGGCCGACGCCGCTGCGGTACAGGGGCGTACGGCCACCGGGCGGCATGCCCAACCGGAACTCCGGGGGCGACTCGGAGTGTTCCAGGTGGACCGCGTCGTCCCCGTGCCGCACGGCGTAGTGGGCGAACTGGCCGGTGCGCCCGTGCAGTTCCGCCAGCACGGGACGGGCAAGACGCAGGTCCTGGTCGTCGTGCAGGGCCGCGGCGGCCAGTCCGAGCAGCCGCGGTCCCACCTGGTAGGAGCCGCCTTCGACGGGCTGGGCGAACCCGAACTCCACCATGGTCTGCAGGTGGCGGTGGACGGTCGGTTTCGACAGGCCCGTGCGCCGCGCCAGATCGCCCAGCCGGTGGGGCCCGCCGGGTTCGACGAGCGCTTCGAGCACCTCCATCGCCTTGTCGATCGGGCCCTTCGCGCGGCCCTGCTCGGTGATTCGAGTGTTGACGGTCTTCGCCATGTCGCTTAGCTTAGCCCATCATTCCATCTGCCGGAACGGATGTGATGCCCAATGAAACGTCTTCGTCAAGCGAGGAGCGTGGACCGCATGCGCCCGGCCCGGCGCGACATCCTGCGGCTCGGCGGCCTGATGATCCCGGCCCTCGCGGCTCCCGCGATGCTCACCGGGTGCGGCACCGGCCCCGCGAGCAGCGCGGGAAACGTCCTGCGGGTGTCCCAGTCCAGTGATCCCAAGACCATGGACCCGCACAAACAGGGCGACATGTTTTCCATGAACGCCCTGATCAACATGTTCGACACGCTCACCACGCGGGGCATGGACAACCTCCTGCAGCCGCGGCTCGCCCTGTCCTGGACGGCCAGCGGGGCGAGAACCTGGCGCTTCACGCTGCGCCCCGGCGTCACCTTCCACAACGGCGAGCCGTGCGACGCGGCAGCCGTCAAGTTCAGCATCGAGCGCGTTCTCGACCCAGCGACCAAGTCGCCCATCGTCGAACTCCGCTACGTGAAGGACGTCTTGGTCGTCGACCCGCTCACCGTGGACGTGCACACGACCGTGCACGACCCGATCCTGCCGGACAAGCTCTCGCTCTTCGGCGGCGTGGTCGTTCCCCCGCGCTACCTGGCCTCCGTCGGGGACACGGGGTTCGCCGAACACCCCGTCGGCACCGGGCCCTTCACCTTCGTCCGCTGGCAGCGAGACCACGAGCTGCGGATGCGCGCCTTCCCCGGCCACTGGCAGGGGCGCCCGCACGTGGACGAGCTGGTGTTCAGACCCCAGCCCAACCCCTCGTCCTCGCTCGCCTCGCTCCAGAGCGGCCAGGTCGACCTCGTGGCCGGCCTCACCCCTGACGCGGCACAGCAGTTGGACGGCTACGGCGGCGTCCGGCTGGACGGCCACACCGGCATCAGGACCTCCTACCTGTCGCTGAACACCCTGGAGAACGGGCCCCTGAAGGACCGCCGGGTGCGCCAGGCGCTCAACCACGCCGTGGACGTCCCGCTGCTGATCAAGGCGGTGCTCGGCGGCAAGGCCACCGAGGTGCCCGCGATGATCCCGCGCGGGGCGTTCGGCTTCGACCCCTCACTCAAGCCGTTCACCCGCTCCGTGGACACCGCCCGAAGGCTCCTCGCCGAGGCCGGACACCCGCACGGCTTCTCGACCACGCTGACCGCCTCCAACGTCGACTCCAACGTCGCGGAGGCGCTCTCCGGCCTGCTGTCCCGGGCCGGTGTGCACGCCAAGGTCCGGCTCCTGGACCCCGGGACCTACGCCGACCGGCTCACCTCCGACGACCACGGCGCACTGGGACCGATGTACCTGGCCGCGAGCACCGTCTGGACGCTGGACGGGGAGAGCATGCTCCAGTCCAACGTCCGCAGCGACCGCCGCCAGAGCAGATGGCACGACAAGGACGCGGACCGCCTCGTCGACATCGAGGAACTCTCCGAGGACCCCGCGGAACGCAAGCGCGCCTTCTTCGACCTCCAGCGGCTGATCCAGCGGGAGGCCCCGTTCGTCCCCCTCTACCAGATCGACAACATCTACGCCCGCAACAACCGCCCCCGCTGGAAGCCGGGGTCCGCCGGTGTGCTGGCCATGCAGAGTGCGGAGATCTCCCGATGAGCGACCTCACCCTCCGGCCGCCGCGCGCGACGGGGACGAGCCGGCCGGGGCCGGCCGCCCGCGCCGGACTGCTGCGCGCCGTCCTGGTCCGGATCGGCACCGCGCTGCTCGTGCTGCTGTGCACGGCGACCGTCTCCTTCTTCCTCGTCCGGCTGTCCGGCGACCCGGTCAAGCAGCTGCTCCCGCCGGACGCCACGGCCCAACAGGAGTCGGTCCTGCGGGCCGGCCTCGGCCTCGACCGGCCCCTGATCACGCAGTACCTCGACTTCCTGTGGGGCCTGCTCCGCTTCGACTTCGGCAACTCCATCTCCTACAACGAGCCCGTCGGCCAGGTGCTGGCCGAGCGGCTGCCGGCCACCCTGGAACTCGCCGCCGCGGCCCTGCTGGTGACGCTCGTCATCGCCCTGCCGGCCGGCATCGTGGCGGCCATGCGCCGCGGCCGCGCCTCGGACCGCGGCATCATGACCGGCGTCCTGCTCGGGCAGTCCACCCCGCCGTTCTGGGTGGGCATCCTGCTGATCCTGGTGTTCGCCGTGGGACTGCACGCCCTGCCCGCCTCCGGGTACGGCACCTTCGCCCACCTCGTGCTGCCCGCCGTCACCCTGTCCGTCTACTCCGTCGCGGTCGTCGCCCGGCTGCTGCGCTCGTCGCTGATCGACGTGCTCTCGTCCGACCACATCCGCACCGCCCGCGCCAAGGGCTTCGGCCCAGTGAAGACGGTGCTCACGCACGGCCTGCGCAACGCGTCGCTGCCGGTGGTCACCGTGATCGGACTGGAGGTCGGCAGCCTGCTGGGCGGCGCGATCCTCACCGAACGGGTCTTCTCCTGGCCCGGCGTCGGCCAGCTGACCATCGAGGCCATCTCCAACCGCGACTTCCCCCTGGTCCAGGCGGCCGTGCTGTTCTTCGCGGCCACGTTCGTCGTGGTCAACCTGCTGGTCGACCTCTCCTACAGCCTCCTCGACCCGAGGGTGAGGACCTCCCGATGACCCTGACCTCGCAAGCCGCGCCCACCGCGGGCCCCGCAGCCGAGGCGAAGCGCGGCCGGCGCCCCGCCGCGCTGGGCACCCTGCTGCGCAACAGACTCGCCGTGGCGGCGCTCGTCGTCCTGGCGGTCCTCCTGGTCGCCGCGGTGTTCGCCCCGCTGCTCGCGCCTGCCGACCCGAACGCGCAGGACCTGCTGATGCGGCTGAAGCCGCCCGCCTGGCAGCACGGCGGCAGTGCCGCCCATCTGCTGGGCACCGACCAGCTCGGCCGTGACATGCTCTCCCGGGTCGTCCACGGCACCCGCGTCTCGCTGCTTGTCGGCGCCGGAGCGGCACTGCTCGCCGGCGTGATCGGCACCGTGGTCGGGCTGGCCGCCGGGTACTTCGGCGGCTGGCCGGACCGGGTGCTGATGCGGCTGGCGGACGTCCAGCTCGCCTTCCCTTCGATCCTGCTGGCGCTGGCCGTCGTCGGGTTCTTCGGCTCCGGCCTGTGGTACGTCATCCTCGTGCTGGGCATCACCGGCTGGGTGTCGTACGCCCGGGTGATCCGCTCGGAGGTGATGTCGCTGCGCTCCCGCGACTTCGTCACCGAGGCACGGGCGATCGGCGTCACCGACGTGGCCATCATGCGCCGCCATCTGCTGCCCAACGTGCTGGCGCCGCTGGCCACCATCGGGACGCTGCACGTCGCCGCCGCGATCGTCGCCGAGGCGTCCCTGAGCTACCTGGGACTGGGCGTGCCCAAGGAGACCGTCACCTGGGGGTCGATGCTCGCCGACGGCCAGCTGTACCTCGGCACGTCGTGGTGGGTCGCGGTCTTTCCCGGCATCGCCCTGATGCTCACCTCGCTCGCCGTCAACATCACCGGCGACGCCCTGCGGGACGTCGCGGACCCGAAGGCGTACCGCCGATGACCACTGACAAGCCGATGACCATCGGCGGCAAGCCGACCACCGAGCCGGTCCTGGAGATCGCCGACCTGAGCGTCGACTTCCGGCTGGACACCACCACCGTGCACGCCGTCCGCGGCGTGAACCTGCGCCTCGCGCAGGGCGAGACGCTCGCCGTCGTCGGCGAGTCCGGCAGCGGCAAGACGGCCACCTCGCTGTCCGTGCTGCGGCTCAACCCGCAGCCCCCCTGCGTCTACGCGGGCGGCCGGATCCTCTTCGACGGGCGCGATCTGCTCACCGTCTCCGAGAAGGAACTCGGCAGGATCAGGGGACAGGACATCGCCATGGTCTTCCAGGACCCGATGACCAGCCTCGACCCGCTGCGCCGGGTCGGCACCCAGGTCGCCGAGGTGCTCCGCCACCACCAGGGCCTGTCCCGCGCGGCGGCCGACGCGGCGGCCGTCGAGGCGCTGGACGAGGTCGGGATCCCCGACCCCGAACGCCGGTTCCGGCAGTACCCGCACGAGCTCTCCGGCGGCCTGCGGCAGCGCGTGATGATCGCCGGCGCCCTGGTGGGCCGGCCCCGCGTGCTCATCGCCGACGAGCCGACCACCGCACTGGACGTCACCGTGCAGCGGCAGATCCTCGATCTGCTCGTCTCCCTGCAAGAGCGGCACGGCATGGCCGTCCTGCTGATCACCCATGACCTCGGCGTGGTCGCGGAGACCGCCGACCGGCTGGCCGTCATGCACCAGGGCCGCGTCGTGGAGACCGGCGACGTACTCGACGTCTTCCACCGCCCCTCCGACGACTACACGCGCCGGCTGCTGGCCGCCACCCCCCGACTGGAGCCGGCATGACGACCAAAGCCGCAACGGCACCCGAGACCCGCCGGCCGCTCCTGGAACTGGCAGAACTGCGCAAGGAGTTCGGCGGGCGGCACGCAAGCGTCGCGGTGGACGACGTGTCGCTGACGGTCGGTGAGGGCGAGACGCTCGCGCTGGTCGGCGAGTCGGGCTGCGGCAAGACCACGCTGACCCGGCTGCTGCTGCGGCTGGAGGAACCCACCGCCGGCAGCGTGCACTTCGACGGGCAGGACCTCGCCGCCCTCGCCCCGGCCGAACTGCGCCGCCTGCGCCGCCAGTTCCAGGTCGTCCTACAGGACCCGTACTCCAGCATGAACCCGCGTCTGAACATCGCCGGCATCGTGGCGGAGCCGATGGTCACCCACGATCCCGAGGCCCGCGGTCGCAGCGGCCGGCGATACGTCCGGGAACGGGTCGGCGCGCTGCTGGAGTCCGTCGGCCTGGACGCCGACATCCAGGACCGCTACCCGCACGAGTTCTCCGGCGGGCAGCGCCAGCGCATCTCCATCGCGCGCGCCCTGGCCGTCGAACCCCGGCTGATCGTGCTGGACGAGCCGACCAGCGCCCTGGATGTGTCGGTGCAGGCCCGCATCCTCGATCTGCTCGCCGAACTCCAGCAGCGGCGCGGGCTCACCTACTTCTTCGTCTCCCACAACCTCGCGGTCGTGCAGCAGGTGGCCGACCGGATCGCCGTGATGCGGCAGGGCCGGCTGGTCGAGGTCGGCGAGGCCGCGCAGGTGCTGCGCCACCCCCGGCACCCGTACACCCGGCAACTGCTGGACGCGGTTCCGGTGCCCGATCCGCGCCGGGGCCGCCGGGCCCGCGCCACCGCGACCGCCACCGCGACGAGCACCAACACCGGTGCCGGTGTCGGCGAGGCGGGCGACGGCGGCGGCCCGGCATCCGCGAGGGACGGGCGATGACCGGGGACGAGCGGGGCCGCCACTCGGCGGCGCCTTCGCTACATCTGCGAGAGCACCATCCCGGCGCCGCCGAGCAGCGCCACATCGTCGACGGCGGCCGTGCTCACCACGACCCGCGGCTGCTCCGCGCCCGCCCACACCACATCCGAACGCAGCCGCTGCTCGATCAGTCCGCGGAACCGCTCGCCGCCCTCACGCGCCTCGCCGTGCAGCACGAACAGGCCGGGTGCGAAGAGCTGCTGAATGTTCACCAGGCCCAGCACGACGTTCTCCGCGTACTCGGCCAGCACCTGCCGCGCCGCTTCGTCCTCGCGTGCCACCAGGGTGGCGAGCGACATCGCCTGGCCCAGGCCGGCGGTCCGCGCCCTGGCCTGCAGCCAGCGGGTGGTGGCGACGGTCTTCCAGCAGCCGCGGCTGCCGCAGGTGCAGCGCTCCCCGCTGGCCGAGACGGTCATATGGGCGCCGCTGCGACCGCCGGGCGGGGCGAGCACCCGGCCGGCGTAGAGGATGCCCACGCCCAGAACTTCCCCGGTCGAGACCGACGCGAACGTACGCCGGCCGCGGCCGGGACCGAACCACCGGTCGCCGAGCACCTGAAGCCTGGCGTGGTGCTCCACCCTGACCGGCACCCCGGTCAGCGCCCGCAGCCGCTCCACCACCGGATAACCGCGCAGCGCCGGCACGTCGTTGACCTCGGTGATCAGCCCCGCGTCGGGGTCGACCAGCCCGGCCGCCGCCACACCGATGCCCTGCGGCGGGCCGTCGGCGAACACCCGGGCGGCGCGGGCCAGCGCCGCGTCGAGGTCGGCGGGCAGCGCGGTGGCCGCGTCGTACCCGGTCTCGGTCCGCTCCAGCACCGCGCCGGACATGTCCAGGACCGCGGCCCTGATCCGTCCGGGCACCAGCTCGACCGCCCCCAGCCTGCGCGGAGCACGCGGTGCGACCGGTTGCGGTTCGAGCTCGGGCACCAGTCGCAGGGGGAAACGTTCATCGGTCATGGCCCGACTCTGCCACGACCGGCATTCAGGAAGGTAGAGCCGTGATCCATTGGAAACTGGCCGAGTCGACCTGGCAGGAGGTGCGGGCGGCCGGGGCCCGGGGAATCGCGCTGCTCCCCATCGGGTCCCAGGAGCAGCACGCCGCCCACCTGCCGATGGGCACCGACACCCTGCTCGCGGAAGCGGTGCTCGACGGAGCCACTGCCCTGCTCGCGCAGGACGACGACGCCCCGGAGCTGGTGCGGCTGCCCGCGCTGCCCTTCGGCCACAGCCCGCACCACCTGTTCGCGGCCGCGGTGTCGCTCGGTGCGGCCACCCTGGGGGCGGTTCTCGACGACGTCCTGGACTCGCTGGCCACCTCCGGCTACCGCCGGGTCATGGTGGTCAACGGGCACGGCGGGAACGACGAGATCATGCGGCTGGCCGTCAAGCGGTTCGCGCTGCGCCACGATGTGACCGCCGCGGCCTGCTCGTACTGGACGGTGACTGCCGGGGAGGACGACGACGAGCGTCCCGAGGTCACGCCGGGGCACGCCGGCTGGTTCGAGACGTCGCTGATGCTGGCGGCCCATCCGCGCCTCGTCCGTACCCCCATCCCGCCGCGCGCGCCGGTGGAGCCGCCGCCGCTGTTCGACAACCCGCCCCATCCGGGCCTGACCGTGGAGCGCCACGGCGAGTGGGCCAGGGTCGGCGGGGCGACCGACGACGCCTCGGCGGCCGACGCGGCGCGCGGCCACCGGCTGCTGGAGGCGCGGGCCGCCGGGCTGGCCCACGCGATCCGGGCGTTCGATGCGGCCACTCGCTGAGCCCCGGCCACTGCCACCCCAGAGCCCGACACCGCCGCGCCTGCAACTACTGAGCCCGACACCACCGCGCCTGTCACCACCGCGCCTGTCACCACTGAACCCGGCACCACCGAGCCCGGGACCACTGGGCCCGGCACCACCGAGCACCATCGAGTTGGAGAGAAGAAGCATGAAGATCGTCGATGTTGACGTGTGGGTGGTCAACCTCCCGCTGGTCAACCCGTTCACCAGCTCTTTCGAGACGAAGACGGGAGAGACCCGCACGGTGGTCCGCATCCGTACCGACAGCGGCGTCGAGGGCTGGGGCGAGACGATGTGGGGGCGGCCGGTCGCCGCGATCGTCGAGTCGCTGGGGAAGGACCTGATCGGCACCAGCCCGTTCGCGCTGGAGAGCTTCCACCGCAGGCACCACATGGTGCCCTTCTTCCACGGCTACCTCGGCTACGCGGCGCTCGCCGCCCTCGACGTGGCGTGCTGGGACGCGATGGGCAAGGCGACCGGCCTGCCGGTGACCGACCTGCTGGGCGGCCGGGTGCGCGACGAGGTCCCGATCACGGCCCTGATCACCCGCGCGGACGCCGCCGGGGCGAGCGGCACCGCGCTGGCCGGGGCGCTCGCCGAGCACGCGGTGCGGGTGGTCGAGGAGGGCGGCTTCGACGCCGTCAAGCTCAAGGGCACCAGGGACGTCCGAGGGGACGTGGCCATCCTGCGGGCGCTGCGGGCGGTGCTTCCCGAGGTGAACCTGCGGGTCGACCCCAACGCGGCCTGGTCGGTGCCGGACTCGGTGCGGGCGGGCATCGCCCTGGAGGAGCTGGACCTGGAGTACCTGGAGGACCCCTGCTCGGGCATCGAGGGCATGAGCCAGGTGAAGGCGAAGGTCCGGATCCCGCTGTGCACCAACATGTGCGTGGTGCGGTTCGAGGAGTTCGCTCCCGCGGTACGGCTGAACGCCGTCGACGTCATCCACGGTGACGTCTACAAGTGGGGCGGCATCGCGGCCACCAAGGCGCTCGCCGCACACTGCGAGACCTTCGGGCTCGGCATGAACCTGCACAGCGGCGGGGAGTTGGGCATCGCGACCGCGGCGCACCTCGCGGTCGTCGCCGGCACGCCGGTGCTCTCGCGCGCCATCGACAGCATGTACTACCTGCACGCCGACGACATCATCGAGCCGCTGCAACTGGAGAACGGGCGGCTGCGGGTACCGGAAGGACCCGGCCTCGGCGTCACCGTGGACGAGGACAAGCTGCGGCACTTCGCCGCGGTCAACGAGCGCGAGGGAGACCTGACGCGATGAGCGGGCACGGCAAGCAGGCGGTGCGGACCGAGGACGCACCGCGCCCCGCGGGGGCGTACAGCCAGGGCGTGGTGGCGGCAGGGCTGCTCTTCACGGCCGGGTTCGGCCCGCAGGACCCGAGGACGGGTGCGGTGCCCGAGACGGTTCAGGAGCAGACGGCGCAGGTCCTGCGCAATGTGCGGGCGGTGCTCGCGGCGCGCGGGCTCAGCACGGACGACGTGGTCAAGGTGACGGTCCATCTCCAGCATCTGCGCCGCGACTTCGCGGCCTACGATGCGGTCTACCGGAGGTTCTTCACCGAGCCGTACCCGGTGCGCACCACGGTCGGGTCGGACCTGATGGACATCCTCGTGGAGATCGACGTCGTTGCCGCACTCCCCCGCTGAGGCGGTGGCCGCCCGGCAGGGGCGGCCGACGCCCGGCCGCGGCCACCGTCTCGTTGCCGCTCGACTCCTCTGGTGGCGACGGACGGTGGCCGCAGGTCCGGGCCGGGTCGGCCCGCGCGCCTCATCCGGGCTGGGTCACCGTGCCGGTTCCCACCGCGGACCGGATGCTGCCGTCGGCGCGCCGCAGCGCCTCGGCCGCCTCGTCGCGGGTCAGGCCGCCCAGCAGCATCACGATCGCGGTCTTGGCGTGGCCGTCGGCTTCCGTCAGGGCCCGCTCCGCGTCCTCGGGAGCGGCCCCGGTGGCCTGGACGACGATCCGCCGGGCCCGGTCGACCAGCTTGGCGTTGGTGGCGCGCACGTCGACCATGAGGTTCCGGTAGACCTTGCCCAGCCGGACCATCGTGGCCGTGGAGAGCATGTTGCAGACGAGCTTCTGCGCGGTGCCGGCCTTCAGACGGGTGGAGCCGGTCAGCACCTCGGGTCCGGTGACGACCTCGATGGCGATGTCGGCGTGCCGGCTCACCTCGGCGTCGGCGTTGCAGGCGACGGACACGGTGGCGGCACCGATCTCGCGCGCGTACCGCAGGCCGCCCACCACGTAGGGCGTGCGGCCGCTCGCGGCCAGGCCGACGAGGATGTCGGCGGCGCGGAGCCCGACGGCCCCAAGATCGGCCACCGCGCCCTGCGGGTCGTCCTCGGCGCCCTCGACGGCGGTGATGAACGCGCCGGGGCCGCCCGCGAGCAGGCCCATGACCTGCTCCGGCGCGGTGCCGAAGGTCGGCGGGCACTCGACGGCGTCCAGCAGGCCGACCCGGCCGCTGGTGCCGGCACCGAGGTAGATCAGCCGGCCGCCCTGCCGCAGCGACGCCTCGGCGGCCGCCACAGCCTCGGTGATCTTCGGCAGCGCCCGGCGCACCGCGAGGGCGACGGTCTGGTCCTCGTCGTTCATGGCGGTGAGCAGGTCCGTCACCGGCATGGCGTCGAGGTCGGCGGTGCGCTCGTTGCGGCTCTCGGTGCCGAGGCCGCCCAGCGTGCTGAGGTCCACGTGGGGTGGTTCCTTTCCGGGTGGTGCGGGCGGCGGTCAGCCGCCGGACTGGGTGCGGCGGCCGGCCGGGCGCTTGCGCCGTTGCACCGCGCCGTAGGTCCGCTGCAGGGCGGTGGCCGTGACGTCGAAGGAGCGCTGCGCCACCCCGACGAACAGGCAGTCCACGACTGCGAGTTGGGCGATGCGGCTGACCGTGGCGCCGGACCGGAACGGGGTCTCGCGGGCGCAGGTGGTCAGCACGATGTCGGCGCTCTCGGCCAGGCTCGATCGGGGGAAGTTGGTGAGGGCCACGGTGGTGGCGCCGAGTTCGCCCGCCGCCTCCAGGGGCTCGACGGCGTCGACGGTCTCGCCGGAGTGGGAGATCGCCACGGCCACGTCGCCGGGGCCGAGCAGGGCCGCCGCCGTCAGCGCCGCGTGCACATCGGTCCAGATGAAGGCGATCAGCCCCATGCGGTGCAGCTTCTGCCGCAGGTCCTGACCGACGAACGCGCTCGCGCCGACGCCGAAGATGTCGATCCTGCGGGCGCTGGCGACGGCGTCCACCGCGCGGCCCAGTTCGGCGACGTCGAGGCCGGCGCAGGACTCCTCCAGCGCCCGGACCTCGTTGTAGATGATCTTGCGGACGACGTCTTCCAGTCGGTCGCCGAGACCTATGTCGGTGCCGAGCGCGGGGCGGTCGCCGCCCAGGGCGTTCTCGTGCGCCGCCGCCGCGGCCAGGGCCAGCCGCAGTTGGGGATAGTGGGTCAGGCCGACCGCCCGGCAGAAGCGCATGACCGTGGCCGCCGAGGTGGTGGCCCGCTCGGCCAGCGCGCTGATGGCCAGGCCCGCCGCCTGGGCCGGGTCGGCCAGCACGGCGTCGGCCACGCGCCGCTCGGACGGTGCCAGGTCGGGCAGCGCGGTGCGGATGCGCTTGAGGACGTCTACCGCGGCGGGGTCGTGCGACGCCTCCGCCGGTGTGCGACGTGAGACCTGGCGGGCCATGGATCCTCCTGGGTGGGTCGGCGTCAGCGTAGTCTCCCAGGGCACCGGATGGCAAAAAGTTACGTACCTTGTGGTTCAAAGTTACTTATTGACAGCCGGAGGATGTTGCTCCGATACTCGCTCGACCGCACTGCATGCCGTCGCCACAGGTCACGGCGCACGCACCGCGGTCCGAAACGGCAAGGGAAAGGCAGGGGAGATGTCGGCGGTACTGGCCGTGGATCTCGGCAAGACCGGCTGTCGCGCCCAGATCTGGGACGGCACGGCAGGCAAGGCCGTGGCGGCGGGCGAGGCGCCCGGCGCCCCGGGTCTGGCCGAGTCCGGCGGGGTTGCGGCGGCCGTGTCGTCGGTGCTCGGCGCGGCCCGTCCGCTGCTGGCGCACCTCGGCGGGGACCGTCTGGCCTGCGTCTGTGTGGGCGCGGCCGGTGCCGCCTCGGCTCCCGCCGCCGCCCGCGAGCTCGCCGGACTGCTCCAGGACGCGCTGCCCACCGACCGGACCGCGGTCACCAGCGACGCGGTGACCGCGCACGCCGGCGCCCTCGGCGGGTCCACCGGTGTCGTGCTGGCCGCGGGCACCGGCGCCGTCACCATCGGCCTCGGCGGCAAGACCTTCACCCGTGTCGACGGCTGGGGCCCCTGGCTCGGCGACGAGGGCAGCGGCGCGTGGATCGGCCGCGCGGGCCTGCGCGCCGCGCTGCGCGCCCACGACGGCCGCGGCCCCGCGACCGCCCTCACCGAGGCGGCCGCGAGCATGTTCGGACCGCTGGACCAGTTGCCCCACGCCGTCGGCGGCACGGGCAACCCGGCGCGGGCCGCGGCGTCCTTCGCCCCCCGCGTCGCCCAGGCGGCGACCGCCGGCGACGCGATCGCCGCCGCCGTCCTGCGCGAGGCGGCCGCCGCGCTGGCCGAAGCAGTCGTCGCGGCGGCACGGACCGTGGCCGGCGACGGGCCGGTGCCCGTCGCGCTCACCGGCGGCCTGACCCATCTGGGCGCGCCCCTGACCGACCCCCTGCACGCGCTGCTCGCGCGGTCCACGCCGCGGCTGGAGATCCGGCCGGCGCTCGGTGACCCGCTCGACGGCGCGCGGCGCCTGGCCCTCGGCGGCTGCGCCTCCCACGAACCCTTCCTCGTCCGCGTCGGCCGCCCGTCCGTTCGCGCGACATCGCCCTGAGAGCTCCGAACAGAATGAGAGTCCGATCAGCCGCACGCCGGGCGCCCATTCCGTTCGGAGCTCTGAGTGGCCGGGGCCGTACCGCTCGGGCCGGACCACCCCTCCGGCCGACGCGGCCCCGCCGACCCCATCGTCCCCGGTGACACCACCGGCCAGTTGTAAGGAGTGAGCGTGCGTCAACTCGACCTCGTGGTGATCGCCGTCTACCTCGTCGCCATCGCATGGATCGGCCTGCGTCTTGCCGGACGACAGAAGTCCGCCAAGGACTACTTCGTCGGCGAGGGGCACATGCCCTGGTGGACCGTCTCGTTCTCGGTGGTCGCCACCGAGACCAGCGTCCTGACCGTCATCAGCGTCCCCGGCGGCGCGTACAGCGGCCAGGGCTTCGGCAACGTCGAGCTCGCCCTCGGCTATGTCATCGGCCGCATCGTGGTGGCCACCGTACTGATCCCGCTGTACAAGCGGGGCGGTTTCGTCAGCGCCTACCAGTACCTCGGGCACCGCTTCGGGTTGAAGCTGCAGGGCCTGGCGTCGGTCACCTTCGTGTTCACCCGGCTGCTCGCCGAAGGCGTGCGGCTGTTCGCGTCGGCCATCCCCATCAAGCTGCTGCTCGACGAACTCGGCGTGCACACCGGTTACAAGGTCATCATCCTGGTGCTGACCCTGATCACCGTCGTCTACACCTACCTCGGCGGCATCAAGGCGGTCATCTGGACCGACGCCATCCAGATGGGCCTCTACCTCGGCGGCGCCATCCTCGCGATCGCGGTGCTCACCGGACACGTCGGCGGCAGCGGCTTCTCCGACGCCCTGCACGCCGGGCAGTTCAGGCTGTTCGACACCGACTTCGGCCTGGAGCACGTGCTCACCAGCTCGTTCGCGCTGCCCACCGCGATCCTCGGCGGCGCGATCTTCGCCATGGCCAGCCACGGTTCCGACCAGCTGATCGTGCAGCGCATCCTGGCCACCCGCACCCTGCGGGACGGCCAGAAGGCGATGATCGCCTCCGGTGTCTTCGTCACGATCCAGTTCGCCGCCTTCTCCCTGGTCGGCGCCCTGCTGTGGTCGTACAACAAGGGCCGCAGCTTCAAGGAGCTCGGCCTGAGCAGCTCCGACAACCTCTACCCGCAGTTCATCCTGCACAGCCTGCCGGTCGGCATCTCGGGCCTGCTGGTGGCCGGCATCCTGGGCGCCGCGATGGGCTCGCTGTCCTCCGCGCTGAACTCGATGTCGAACTCCACCGTCTCCGACATCACACACAACCTGTTCAAGCGGACGCCCTCCGACGAGACGCTGCTGAAACTGGCCAGGGTCATGACCCTGGTGTGGGCGGTGCTCATGGCGCTGTTCGCCTGCGCCTTCAGCACCAGCTCCGGCAATGTCTATCTGACCGGCCTGACCATCGCCGGATACACCTACGGCGCGCTGCTCGGCGCGTTCCTGCTGGGCCGACTGGTCAAGCGGGCCAACGAGATCGACGCGGTGGTCGCGTTCGTGGTGACCGTGGCCGTCATGACGTACATCGTGCGCGGCGTGAAGATCGACGTGACCGTGGCGGGAGCGACCGTGCCCACCGCGATCGCCGCGCAATGGCTGGTGCCGATCGGCGTCGTGGTGACGCTCGCCGTCGGCGGTGTGATGAGCCTGTTCCACGGCGCCCCGGCCGCGGCCCCCGCCGTGGATCCGGGTACCGGTCCCGCCAAGGACCCCGGCGTCGGCGCCGACCCGGTCGACGCGGCGGCCGACAGGTCCTGACCGACTCCGGGCGGGGCCGCCGCGATCCGGCGTGCCCCGCCCGGTTCCACGTCCGTCCCCTCCCAACTACTGGAGCACCATGCGTGTCATCGGCCTGATGTCCGGCACTTCCTACGACGCGATCGAGGCCGCGGCGGCCGACATCACGCTGGAGGCAGATGTCCTCGTGATGCGGCCCCTGGGCAGGGTCAGCACGCAGTACTCCGAGGCGCTGCGCGGCGCGATCACCGCGGCCCTGCCTCCGTCGACGACGGCGACGGAGGCGGTCTGCGCCCTGGACACCGGCATCGGGCAGGCGTTCGCCGACGCCGCCGTACGCGCCCGGACCGAGCTGTGCGACGGCCGGGCCGACCTCGTCGTCTCGCACGGCCAGACCATGCACCACTGGGTGCAGGACGGCGTGGTGCGCGGCACCCTGCAACTCGGCCAGCCCGCCTGGATCGCGGAGGCCACCGGGCTGCCGGTCGTGTCCGACCTGCGCAGCCGTGACGTGGCCGCGGGCGGGCAGGGCGCCCCGCTGGTCGGTCTGACCGACACGCTGCTGCTGCGCGGGCTGCCCGGAATCCCGGCGGCCCTCAATCTGGGCGGCATCGCCAACATCACGGTGGTCGCCCCCGACGCCGACCCGGTCGCCTTCGACACCGGGCCCGCCAACGCCCTGCTCGACGCGGCCGTCCGGCACTTCACGTCGGGCGCCGCCGCGTACGACGAGTCCGGCCGCGGCGCCGCGGCCGGCACCGTCTCCCCCGCCCTGCTGCGCAGGCTGCTGGACGAGCCCTATTACCGGCTGCCCGCGCCCAAGAGCACCGGCAAGGAGCTGTTCCATCTGCCGTACCTGCTGGCCGCGCTCGCCGACGTGCCCGCGCTCGACCAGCACGACGTGCTCGCCACGCTCACCCGGCTGACCGCGGTCACCGTGGCCGACGCGTGCCGGGACCGCGGCGTGACGCAGCTGGCCGTCTCCGGCGGCGGTGCGCACAATCCCGTCATGATGCGCATGATCGCCGAGGAACTGCCGGGCGTGCGGCTGCTGTCCAGCGACGACCTCGGGGTGCCGTCCGACGCGAAGGAGGCGCTGGCGTTCGCCGTGCTGGGCTTCCTCACCGTGCACGGCCTGCCGGGGACCCTGCCGTCGGCGACCGGCGCCCGACATGCCTCGCTGCTGGGCAGCATCACACCCGGCCGCGGCCCGCTCCGGCTCCCCGAACCGGCGAAGGTGCCGCCGCGTGCCCTGCGGGTGCCCGGTCCCGGCGCCCCCGGCGACGGCCGCGCGGCCGGCCACGCAACCTCCTGAACCCCTCGCCCACGACGCCGTCCCGGAGAAGCCGCATGAGCCGCCCCACCGCACATACGTCCGCCACCCACACCCCTGGAGGTGCCGCAGCGGACGGCGAGGGCGCGGCCGGCCTGGTGGCGCTGCTGCGCTCGTGTGTCGCCGACCCGGCGCGGGTCTCGGCCGAGTTGCCCCGCCGGGCCGCGCTGGCCCACGACGCCTCCCCGTACCTGCTGACCCCGCAGGCCGTGGTCCGGGCGGCGTCCGCCCAGGAGGTGGCGGCGCTGATGGCCGGCGCCCGGGAGGCGGGCGTACCGCTCACCCTGCGCTCTGGTGGCACCAGCCTCTCCGGCCAGGCCGGCGGCGACGGCGTGCTGGTCGACGTGCGCACCGACTGGCGTGAGGCGGAGGTGCTCGACGACGGCCACCGCATCCGCCTGCAACCAGGACTGACGATCCGTCAGGCCAACGCGCGGCTGGCCCGGTACGGGCGCAGGCTCGGCCCGGACCCGGCCAGCGAGTCGGCGTGCACCGTCGGCGGGATGGTGGCCAACAACTCCAGCGGCATGAACTGCGGGACCCGGGACAACGCCTACCGGACCCTGGAGTCCCTGCAGTTCGTGCTGCCGTCCGGCACCGTGGTCGACTCGGCCGACCGCGACGCCGACGACCGGCTGCGCGACCGTGAGCCCGACTTGCACGCGGGCCTGCTGCGGCTGCGCGAGAGGATCCGGTCCTCGCCGCGGGCCAGGGCGACCGTGGAGCGGCTGTTCGCCATGAAGAACACCATGGGGTACGGCCTGAACTCCTTCCTCGACCACTCCTCGCCCGTCGACGTGCTCGCCCATCTGATGGTGGGCAGCGAGGGCACGCTCGGCTTCGTGGGCGAGGCGGTGTTCCGTACCGTCCCGGTGCTTGCGCACTCCGCGACCGGGCTGCTGATCCTTCCCGGGCTTGCCGAGGCGACCGACGCCCTGCCCGCCCTGCTCGCCGCGGGCGCCCGCACCGCGGAGCTGCTGGATGCGGCCTCGCTGCGCGTGGCGCAGGTCGCGCCCGACGCGAGCCCCGCACTGCGCGGTCTGCGGGTCGATGAACACGCCGCCCTGCTGGTCGAGTTCGCCGAGGACCGGGCCGAGGAGCTGGAGCGGGTCCTGGCCGCGGCCCGCCCGGTGCTCGATGCGCTGCCCGCGGTGACGGGGACGGCGCTGACCCGCGACGCCCGGGAGCGGGCCGCGCTGTGGCACGCCCGCAAGGGCCTGTACACCGCCGTGGCCGGGGCGCGCCCGGTGGGAACGACCGCGCTGCTCGAGGACATCGCCGTCCCCATGGAGCGACTCACCGGGACCTGCGAGGGGTTGACCGGCCTGTTCGACCGGCACGACTACCAGGACGCGGTGATCTTCGGTCACGCCCGCGACGGCAATCTGCACTTCATGCTCACCCAGCGGTTCGACACCTCCGCGGAGGTCGACCGCTACGCGCGCTTCACCGACGACATGGTCGACCTCGTGCTGCGGGAGGGCGGCACACTCAAGGCCGAGCACGGCACCGGCCGCGCCATGGCGCCCTTCGTCCGCCGCCAGTACGGCGATGACCTGTACGAGGTGATGCGCGAGCTCAAACGGCTGTGCGACCCGTCGGGCGTGCTCAACCCCGGCGTGCTGCTGGACGACGACCCGGCCGTCCATCTGCGGCGGCTCAAGGACGTACCCGCCGTGGACGCGGCCGTGGACCGCTGCGTGGAGTGCGGCTACTGCGAACCGGTCTGCCCGACGGCCGATGTCACCACCACCCCGCGGCAGCGCATCGCCCTGCAGCGGGAGATCGCGCTGGCGGTCGCCGCGGGCGACGACGAGCGGCGCAAGGTGCTGGAGGAGGACTACGCGTACGCGGGCGTCGACAGTTGCGCCGCCGACAGCCTGTGCGTCACCGCCTGCCCGGTCACCATCGACACCGGCGCGGTGATGAAGCGGCTGCGCGGCGACCGGCACAGCGCATTCGCCCAGGCCGCGGGGCGCGCCACCGCCCGCCATTGGGGCGCCGCCGTCAAGGGCGTACGGCTCGGGCTGAGCGCGGCCCACGCGACGCCCGCACCGGTGGTACGCGCCGCCACCTTGGCGGCGCGTCGGCTCGGCGCCGGTGAACTCGTCCCTGACTGGGCTGCCGGTGTGCCCCGTCCCGGCGTGGCGCGGCCCGCGCCACGGCAGGCGCCCGAGGCGCGAGCGGTGTTCTTCGCCGCGTGCATCGGCAGCGTCTTCACCGGCGGGCACACCGGCGCCCGCGCCGGTTCCAGGCCCGCTGGTTCCGCCGCCGCCTTCCTGCACCTGTGCGACCGCGCGGGCGTGCCGGTGACCGTCCCGGAGGGCCTGTCCGGTCTGTGCTGCGGTACGCCGTGGCAGTCCAAGGGCTACACGCAGGGGCACCGCGCGATGGCGTCCCGGACGCTGGAGGTGCTGTGGGAGGTGGCAGATCACGGGCGGCTCCCCGTGGTCTGCGACGCCTCCTCCTGCACACACGGCCTGGAGCAGCTGGCGGGGGCGCTGCCCGAGGAGGACCGGGCACGCTACGAGGCGCTGCGGTTCATGGACAGCGTGACCTTCACCCGTGAGCATGTGCTGCCGTCGCTGCCCGAGCCGCGCCGGGTGAAGTCCCTGGCGCTGCACCCGACGTGCTCCACCGTGCACCTCCAGATCGCCGACGACCTGCGCGCACTCGCCGACGCGGTGGCCGCCGAGGTGACCGTGCCCGACTCCTGGGGCTGCTGCGCGTTCGCGGGAGACCGCGGGCTGCTGCACCCGGAGGTCACCGAATCGGCGACGTCCGCGCAGGCGGCCGAGATCAACCGCAGTTCCCACGACGCCTACGCGTCATGCAACCTCACCTGCGAGATCGGCATGAGCCGGGCGACGGGCAAGCCCTACCGCCACATCCTGGAGATCCTCGCGGACGCCGTCGACTGACAGTGCGTCGGAAAAGCGCGAACAGGAGGTCCGGGATCGTGGCGTGAATCATTGTGGCGTGAATGAGGGACCGGACCCCCTGCTTGCCTCATTTCATGGCTTCTGCGATGACGGGTCCCGTCCGTCGAACCACTGCGGCATCCATGACTTCCTCGTGCCTGCAATCCAGCAGGTGCGTCTCGACGCCGCGGCCGGCGAGATCGCCCCAGCGGACCCCGACCCGGTCGCGTTCCGGTCCCGTCTCCTCGGTCTCGAAACTCACCGCACTCCCGCCGTACACCCGCGAGCGATGGCAGCGCAGGAGGCCGAGGCAGTGTTCCGCGACCGCGGACAGTTCGCGGAACACGGACTCCGTCAGTTCGCCGGACGCACCGCCGCCGGATCCATGGATCGATTCCGTGATGGCCTCGAGTTCTTCCTCGGACAGTTCCTGACTCACCTTCGGCCTGTGCACCGCGGGGACCGCGTCGAGCAACACCAGGTTGCGGACATTGATTCCGGCGGCCTCCGACATCACGGCGATCTCCTGCGCGACGACACCGCCGAACGACCACCCCATCAGGGAGTACCGGCCTTGCGGACACACCGACCTGATCTGTTCGAGATATGTTTCGGCCAGCTCTCGAACCGACGCCGGCCTAGCGGCTTCCCCGGCAAACTGGGTGGCCTGCAAGCCGTACACCGGGCTTCCCTTCGGGAGGTACGGCAGGAATCTCGCATAGGACCAGCTCAGCCCACCGATCGGAGGCAGGAGGAAGACCGGGGCGAGGTTCCCCTCCGCGCGCAGCGGCAGCAGGGCGGCCAGTGAATCGAGCGTTCCGTCGTCCAGTCGGCCGACCAGACCCGCCACCGTCGGAGACTCGAACAACCGCTGCATGGCCAGTTCCACGCCGAGCACCGATCGCACCCGCGACGCCAGCCGTCCGGCCAACAGTGAGTGTCCGCCCAGGTCGAAGAAGTCGTCGTCGATCCCGACGCCCTCGACTTCGAGCACCTCGGCGAACAACCCGCACAGGACCTCTTCCCGGGCGTTGCGCGGCGGCCTGCCGGGTACCGGTCGGTCAGTCCCTGGAGCCGTCGAAGCCGGCCGGTCGGGCAGCCCGGGGGTCGAGCCGTCGGTCCGGTCCTCGGCCGCCAACACATCCGGCCCGTCCGGCCGTTCGCCGGACCGCCGCAGCAGCTCGTCCAGCTCCATGTCCGGATGCGCGACGGCCCGGCCCAGAGTCGCCACGAAGTCCTCGGCGAGCGACTTGACCGTCGACCGGTCGAACACAGCGGTGCGGTAACTGATCTCCCCCTCGAAGCCACGGCCCGCCGAGTAGAGCGAGAACATCACATCGAATTTCGCGGTGCCGGCCCCGGTGTCCACGGGTTCTACCTCGACACCGGGCCACCCGTCCGGATCCGATGAGCCGTATTCCCATGCGAGGGCGGTCTCGAACAGTTCCGTCCGGCGCCCGCCACGTCCTGAGCCCAGTTGGGCCACCAGCTGCGCGAACGGATAGTCCTGGTTCTCGTACGCGTCCAGCGACACGCCCCGTACGCGTCGCAACAGGTCCCGGAAACTGCGGGCGCCCCTCGAATCGATGCGCAACGGCACCATGTTGACGAAGTAGCCGATGGCTTCCCGCATCCCCGCTTCGTGCCGGTTCGCCATGGGACTGCCGACAACCCCGTCCCGCTGCCCGGCAAGGCGCGCGAACGCCAGGTGGTGCACCGCGAGCAGGAACATGTACGGCGTGGCCCGCTCCTCGGCCAGCAGGCGCTCCAGACCGGCGGTGGCCTCCTGATCCACCTCGAAAAGGACCACGTCGCCGGCGACCGACGTGGCCGCCGGACGCGGTCGGTCGGCCGGCAGCCTCAGCGGCTCGGCGCCGTCCAGCGTGCGCCGCCAGTAATCCAGTTGCTCCCGGCACCCGCCGGTCCGCAACCACCGGCGCTCCGCCACCGCGAAGTCCGCGTACTGCGCCACCGACGGCTCGACGGCCGGCGCACGGTCGTCGACCGCCGCCGTATAGAACTCGCGCAGCTCGTCCATCAGGACATCGAGTGACTGACCGTCGAAGACCGCGTGGTGCACCACCAGCAGCAACACATGCTCACGCGCGGCCAGTCTCAGCAGACCCGACCTGAATAACGGGCCCGTCTCCAGGTCGAAAACGTGCTCCTCCGCCCGGAGCAGCCGCTGTCGCAGCGCGTCGTTTCCCGACACGTCCTCGATGTCCCAGCGCACGGGCAGTTCGTCGGCGATCCGCTGCAAAGGTTTTCCCTCCGCGTCCACGAAGGTCGTGCGCAGCGCCCCGTGCCGGGCCACCACCTGATTCATCGCCCACTCCAGAGCGGGCACGGCCAGTTCCCCGCGGAAGCGGAAGGCGAACACCATCGAGTACTGGGGCGACCCGCCCTCCAGTTGATCGACGAACCACAGCCCCTCCTGTCCCACCGACGTCGGCACCAGCCCCGTCGGCGCAACGGGCGCCCCCTGGGGCCGCGTTCGGGCGTGGTGGTCGACGTCAGCGCCGGAAGTCATCGCGTTCCCCGCGTTCGTGAGTGGATGGTCACGTTCCGGGCACCGGGGTGGCCGGGGCCGTGTCCGTGGTCCCACGGCCGGTGGCCGGGAGCGAGCGGTAGATGTGTCCCATCCCGCCGAGCACACCGTCCAGGCGGGGCAGCGCCGCGTACACCGGATCGCGCCGCAGGATGGCGTCGACCTCACGCAACCGCCATATCGGCGTCCGCGGGAACAGATGGTGGACCAGGTGGAAGCCCTCGCCGTCCTTCTCCCCGAGCAGGAAGCGCCATCCGAGGCCGTACACCCGATTCCAGGACATGTAGAGGTCCACGCGCGGCGCGGTCTCGATCAGCGGGAAGTGTTCCATGAGTTCGGCTACGGCGCCGATCCACACCTGCGTGGTGATCAGCGGCACGAACCAGAGCAGCAGAAGCCAGCCCCACCAGCCGCCGAGCACCGCCCACGCCAGCACCGCGGCGAGGAGGGTGACCCGCAGCCACCGCTCGGACGTCCGCTCGCCGCCCGCCACGATCCGGTGCCGCAGCAGATAGAGGATGTACGAGGCGGTGGCGCGTGGGCTCAAGGCCGTCCACAGATACCGGCGCAGCGCGGCCCGACTGAGGTTGTCCCCGCACAGCGCGTTGTCCTGGTACTGCTTGTAGTCGGGGTCCCGGTCCGGATCGCCCAGCCGGCCGTGGTGTTCGCCGAGGTGCGAGGCCCGGTAGCCGGTGAAGCTCTGGAGCACCGGGTATCCGCCGAGCAGCGCCCCGATGACGTCGCCGATGCGGTGGTGCGTCATGAACGCGCGGTGGGTGGCCATGTGCAGCACTCCGGCGAGGGCTCGTTGGCGCCCGCCGATGAAGAACACGGCGACGATGTACACGAGGATCGCGGCCCAGAGCGGGGCGCGCTGAAACGCCAGCACGGACGCCGCGCACCAGACCGCGATCCATAACCAGTGCTCGGCCGCTTCGAGCGGTCCGTGCCAGTTGTCCGGACGCGACGCGGCCCGCACCGCCGCGAGGATCTCCGGCGAGAACCGATACCGTTCGGCGCGATCAGCGCTGGCCACAGTCCTGTCCCTCCCCCTGCGAATCCTGAACGCCAAGACTCCGCCGGCATTGCGCCACGGTCCGGTTACCAGCGATGCGCTTGCTGTGCCGGCGGAATGGAACTGCCGCTCCACAATGTCGGCGACCCGCTCGGCTTCGTGCTCCACCACATGGAAATGGTCACTGTCGACGGCGGTTGGGAGGAGGCGGCTATCGGCACCCCGGGGAGATCCGAGTCTCCGGCCACTCCACCCCATGGCTGGCCGCCAGTATTTTCGAGTGGGAATTGCACTGTCAAGAGGCGACCTGGGTAGATTCGGACTTCTTCGTGGCCGACTTCCGCCCCTCTCCTCCCACCAGCCGATTCGTTCAACTGGGGACGGATGGTGAGGACTTGACCGGTCACAGCGGACGCTGTTGAATGCGGTTTCGATGTTGCCTGTCAACTCGTTGCTATCGGAAGACCCGCTCGGCGTGCGAGAGCGCACGGGGGCCCCGGCCAGGTCACTGCGCGGGAAACGAGCCGTCATCTCCCGGAACGCCGACTCGACGGCCATGCGAATACGCACGTGTTTCCGGAGTCCTCGGGCGCGCGCTCATGTGATCGTGAAACGACCGGGGTGAACCTGGGTGCGCTGACACGTCTGCGTTCAGCGCACACGACGAGCAGAGGTGTGTAACTCATGGAAACTCGACAGCCCCGGGTGTTTCGGCACGGCCCTGCCGACGCCGTTCTGATTCTGTTCAGCATCGCTCAGTTCACCGTGACGATCTCGCTCGCCGCGGCCGATCCCATCGGATTATGGCCGAAATTAGGGTCGTTCACGCTGGTGGCTTTCCTGACGACATACAGCGTGATCATTGTGTCGCATCTGTTCGTGCACCAGCCCTGGTTCGTCTCACCGCGCCTCAATGCGATCATGTCGCTGATCAACTCGCTGAACATCGCCCAGTCGACCGAGGCGTACCGCCTCAGCCATGTGCGCAACCACCACCGCTACAACAATGATCGCAAGGGCCCGGACGGCACGACGCGCGATGTGACCTCCACCTTCCGCTACAGCCGGGACGACGGACACGCGCCGCTGTGGCGCTATCTGCTCTTCAGCCTCGCCGGATCGGTCCGCGAGTTCCTCGACACCTTCGCCGCCCTGCGCCGGGGCTGCCGGGTCGGCGCGAACGAGACCCTGTTGCTGGAGCTCGCCACCCGCAACCCCGAGCGACGCAAGGCCGAACTGCGTCAGGTGCAGGCCGACCGCCTCGCCCATCTCGCGCTGATCGCCCTGCTCGCCGTGCTGTCCTGGCAGTGGCTCCTGATCTGCTACCTGCCGGCGATTGCGGTGGCTTTCACGATGGTCAACGTGCAGAACTACTACCGGCACTACGGCGCCCGCCCCGAGAGCCGGTACGCGAACTCGGTCAGCCACTACGGTCGCGTGTACAACTGGCTGACTTTCAACGACGGTTACCACCAGGAGCACCACCTGCGCCCGGCCACGCACTGGAGCCGGCTGCCACGGGTCGCCGAGGAGTACGGCGAGGCGTTCGGCGAGGACGGTCGCGTCGTCTCGCCGGTCCCGGCGATGGTCGGGTTCCTGGACATCCACCGCATGGCCGTGCCGCCGGCGGTCGAGCGGACGCCCGGTGAGCCGGAGGCGTGTTGACCGACCCGACGACGGAAGGCAGTCATGACCGAGGCCGACGACCTCTACACCATTGTGCGCAACCACGAGCAGCAGTACGCGGTCTGGCCCGCGGGGCGAGAGATCCCCGCCGGCTGGGAGCCGGTCGGCGCCCCGGCCGCGCGGCCCGCCTGTCTGGACCGGATCGACGAGCTCTGGACGGACATGCGTCCGGCGAGCCTGCGCGCGCTCATGGACCGAGACGGCTGACGGCGGGGCCGCATGCCGTGCGTGTGACCCGACAGCATCCTTGACACCGACCAGCGAAGGACGCGAAGTGAGTGAGTCAGAGGCCCCGGCCGAGTGCCCCGTCAGCGCCTACAACGAGTGGGATCCGCTGGAGGAAGTGATCGTCGGCGCCGTCGACGGTGCTCACTTCCCTCCGTGGCATGTCGCGGTCGGCGCGCCGCTCTCCCCGGAGCAGCGGGCCGTGTTCCAGGAACGCGCCGGGCAGCCGTTCCCCGCGGACCGCGTCGCGGCCGCGCGCGACGAACTCGACCAGCTGGTCGACATCCTGGCCGGCGAAGGAGTCAAGGTCCGCCGGCCCGAGCCACGGGACCACGGCCGGTCCTACGGCGCGCCGGGCTGGTCGAGCACGGGCCTGTACGACGCGATGCCCCGGGACCTGCTGCTGGTCGTCGGCGACGACATCATCGAGGCGCCGATGGCCTGGCGTTCGCGCCACCACGCGGCGTCGGCCTACCGGCCGCTCCTCAAGGAGTACTTCCAGCAGGGAGCCCGCTGGAACTCTCCGCCCAAGCCCGAACTCCCCAACGAGCTGTACGTCGACGGCTGGACCGACCAGCCGGAAGGCGAGCCGTTCCGCTCGGTGATCACCGAGTTCGAGCCCACCTTCGACGCGGCCGACTTCATCCGGTGCGGCCGCGACATCTTCGCCCAACGCAGCCATGTCACCAACGCGATGGGCATCGAGTGGCTGCGCCGGCACCTGGGCGAGGCGTACCGGGTTCATGAGCTGACACTGGCCGACGACCACCCCATGCACATCGACGCCAGCCTCATGCCGCTGGCCCCGGGCAAGCTGCTGATCCACCCGGACCGGGTGCCCCAGGCGCCGGAGATCTTCAAGGACTGGGAAGTGCGCACGGCGCCGCAGCCGGTGATTCCCGACGGGCACCCGCTGTACATGACCAGCAAGTGGATCAATATGAACGTGCTCATGATCGACGAGGAGAGGATGGTCGTGGAGGCGGAGGACGAGCCGATGCGCCGCCTCGCCGAGAGCTGGGGGATGGCCGCGATCCCGTGCCCCTTCCGGAATTTCAACAGCTTCGGCGGCTCCTTCCACTGTGCGACGGTCGATGTGCGACGGCGCGGCGGGCTCCGCTCCTATTTCTGAACGCGCGCATGGCCAGACCCGTACCGTCGGATCCGTAGGTAGGAGTTTCATGCCCGGTCCCTGCGTTCACCACCTGTTCGAGGCGCAAGCTGCGCTGGCGCCCCATGCCGTCGCGGTCGTCTGGGACGGCGGCACCCTCACCTACCGCGAACTCGACGAACGGGCCAACCGATTCGCCCATCTGCTGGCCGACGCCGGTATCCGGCCCGAGCGTCTGGTAGGCGTCGTCATGGAGCCGTCGCCGCACCTGTTGGTCACGATGCTGGCGGTGTGGAAGGCCGGCGGGGTGTACCTGCCCGTGGATCCGTCACTCCCCGGTGGCGTCGCGGAGGCGATGCTCACCGACGCCGGTGCCGCCCTGCTCGTCCGCGACGGATCGGTCGCCCTGACGCCCTCCGGCGTCCAGGTGGTCGACGTGGACCGGGTCGACCCGTCGAGCCGGCCGAAGACCGCTTTGAGGACCGCCGTCGACCCGGCCAACCTCGCCTACTGCGTCTTCACCTCCGGCTCCACCGGCAAGCCCAAGCCCGTCGCCGTCGCGCACGCCAGCCTCGCCAACCATGCCGTGTCCCTCCGGGACGAGCTCAAACTGGTGCCGAGCGACCGGTTCCTGCAGTTCACGGCGATCGCCTTCGACTCCGCGCTGGAGGAGATCATCCCCGCGTGGGTCGCCGGGGCCGCTGTCGTCATGCCCGATCGACGCCACTTCACCAGCCTGGAGTTCAGCGCGCTCGTCAACCGCCTCGGGGTGACGGTGGTGAGTCTGCCCAGCGCCTACTGGCACCAGTGGGTGAACGATCTGACCGCCGAACTGGTCGCCCTGCCCGCCGCCCTGCGCGTCGTGTTCATCGGCGGCGACAAGATTCTCGTCGACAAGCTCGCCGCCTGGTCGCGGATACCCGGAGCGGAGTCCATCGACTGGGTCTGCGACTACGGGCCGACCGAAGCCACCATCAGTGTGGCGCTGCACCGTGCGGACCACGCCGACCTGTCCGGCCCCGACCGGTCCGACTACGCGCTGGTGCCCCTCGGCCATCCGTTCGCGAAGGCCGTGGTCCACATCCTGGACGGCGATCTGCGGCCGGTGCCGAGCGGTACCCCGGGTGACATCTGGCTCGCCGGGCCGCCGCTCGCCCGCGGTTACCACGGCGCCCCGTCCGCCACCGCCGACCGCTTCCTTCCCGATCCCCAGGGGCCGCCCGGCGCGCGCATGTACCGCACCGGCGACCGCGGCAGCCGGCGGAGCGACGGGACCCTCCTTTTCCTCGGACGTTCCGACCGCCAGGTCAAGGTCCGCGGGCAACGCGTCGAGCCCGGCCAGGTGGAGAGCGCCCTGCACCGCTGCGCCGGGGTCCGGGACACGGTGGTCGTCAGCGTCGACGATCCGCCGTTCGGATCGCGTCTCGTCGCCTACGTGGAGGCCGAGGAGGGGGTGTCCGAGACGGCGATCCGCGCCGACGTCGCCGCTCGGCTGTCCGCGGCCATGGTGCCCCAGACCATCCTGCTGCTGGATCGCATCCCGCGTTCGCCGCTGAACGGCAAAGTGACCCGCTCGGCCCTTCCGCCGGTCGCACCCACGCGAGCCGGCCACACCGAGCACACCGGCCGAACCGACCGCACCGACCGCACCGACCGCACCGACCGCACCGGCAAGGCGGGCATGACGACGCTGGAGCGCGTCGTCGCCACCCTCGTCGGCGATGTGCTCGACGGCCCGCCCCCGTCCCGTGACGAGGACTTCTTCGCGGCCGGCGGCGACTCCCTGCGGGGTCTGCAACTGCTCAGCCGGGTCGCCGAAGTGACCGGCGTGGCACTGTCGTTCGCGCAGCTGCGGACGGCTCCGCAAGTGGCCGGGATCGCGGCCCTGGTGGCGGAGGCACACGGCCGCGGCGCGTCGGAGGGGGCGGTCCTACCGGCGCACGACCACGGCGAGAGGCGTCTCGCCTCGCGCGGGCAGCAGGCCCTGTGGTTCCTGGACCGGGTGCACCGGGGGGCGCCGACGTACGCGGTACCGGTCGGCTATCGGATCAGGGGTCCGCTCGACCTCGACCGCCTGGACACGGCACTGACCGGGATCGTCGCCCGTCACGAGGCGCTGCGTACCGTTTTCGAGGAGCACAGCGGCAAGGTCTGGCAGCGGATCCGGCCGGCCGGCCCGGTACGGACGGAGGTTACGGCCGTCGCCGATGCCGACGAGGCGGCCCGCCGGGCCGAGGCGGAGGCCGGGCACCCGTTCGATCTGGGCACCGGCCCGCTGCTGCGCTCGGCCGTCTACCGGGTCGGCGCCGAGGAGCACCTGTGGCTGCTCACTGTGCACCACGCGGTGTTCGACGCCTGGTCCCTGGCCGTGTTCTGGCGTGAGTTCGCCATCCTCTACACCGGTCGTTCGCTGCCCGAGCCGACCACCCAGTACGCCGACTACTGCGCCTGGCAGGAACGCTGGCTGCGCGGGGCGGAGGCGGACGGGCAGCGGGCCTACTGGCGCGCACGGCTCGCCGGCGACCTGCCGACCACCGGACCGGGGTCCCCGCGCGGACCGAGGTCCCCACGCGGATCGGGGGGACGGCTCGGCACCGAGGGGTTCGCCGTCCGGATGCCGCCCGACGCCGTCGATCCGGCCGCCGTCGAGCGCGTCGCCCGCGCCTGCACGACCACCGCCCCCGCCGTGCTGCTCGCGGCCCTCTTCGCGACGCTGCGCCGCACGGGCGGCGTCGACCAAGCAGTGGTCGGGGTGCCGGTGGCCTGCCGGAACCGGCCGGGCACCGAGGATCTGATCGGCTATCTGGTCAACACGGTCCCGCTGCGGATGCGCTTCACCACGGGCATGAGCTTCCGCGAGCTGATCGCGGACACCGACGAGGCGCTGGCACAGGCCCTGACCCACCAGGAACTGCCGCTGGCCGACCTGGTGGCATCCCTGCCGCGGCGCGACGGGGGGCAGCACTCGCTGTTCCACGCGATCTTCTCGTTGCAGTCCACTCCGCTGGACGACGGCGGCGACATCGAAGGGCTCGACATCGCCGAGCAGTTCATCCACCAGGGCACCGCGAAGGCCGCGCTGACCTGGTCCGTACGGCAGGACGCCGCCGGGCTGGTCGGCGAGGTCGAGTATGCCGCCGACCGGTTCGACCCGGACTCGGCGCGCATCTGGCAGCACACTCTGTTGACCCTGCTCACCGGCGGCCTGGCCGACCCCGGCGCGCGGATCGACGAGCTGCCGATGCCGGCCGGCGAAGAGGCCGCTGAGCCCGGGTCAGCGGACGACGTCCCCGAAGGCTCGTCCACGAAGCAGAAAACAGGAGGCTCGTGAGCATGCTGGTCGATGGATCCTTAGACGAAGGCAAAGGCGAAGGCGAGGCGGATCTCCTCTACGACGTGGTGATCAACCACGAGGAGCAGTACTCGATCTGGCCGGTGGGCCGGCCCGTACCGGCGGGATGGACGACCGTGGGTGTCCGGGGCTCGAAGTCAGAGGCGCTGGACCACATCGAGAAGGCGTGGACGGATATCACGCCCTTGAGCGTCCGCCGGGCCCTGGCCCGGCCCCCGAGCCAGTAGCGGCCTTCCGCCCGGGTGTCCTGATGTACGACGGAGGGGCTGAATGAACGACCGGGGCGGTCTCGGGGACCCCATGGTCCTCAGAGGCTTCCGCAAGGTCGCGAGCGGGACGGACGAATCGGTTCCGCCGAGCCGGACGGTGTACTGCGTACCGGCGGCCGGCACGGGGGCGCGGAGCTTCCTGGTGCCCTTCGCACGCTCGTCGCTGCGCGCGAACCTGCGGGTGGTGCAGTTGCCGGGGCGTGAGGACCGGCTCGACGAACCCTGCCTGGACGACATTGTGGAGATGGCCGCGCTCATCGCGGAGGCCATCGCCGAGGAGGGGGTCGACAACTACGCCCTGTACGGGCACAGCTTCGGCGCCCTGGTGGCGCTGGAAACGGCGCGCAGGCTGGACCGGATGCACGCGCCGGCCCCGGCGCTGCTGGCGGTCGCGGCCTGCGCCGCTCCACACCTGCCGCAGGCCGTACGTTTCGACGAGATGGCGCCCAGGGAGATCGCCGAGGCGCTCCGCAACCTCGGCGGCCTGAACTTCAGCGGTCCGCTCGGCGACAGGGTGGCGGCTGTCGTCCTGCCCCCGCTGAGCGCGGACTGCCGCGCCAGTACCCGGTACCTCGACTCCTTCGGGGCGGGAAAGGTCGCCTCCCCGATCCTGGCCCAGGCCGGTGCGCTGGACCCGGCGGTCCCGAGGGAGAGGGTCGCGGCCTGGCGCGACTACACGGATTCCGGTTTCGCGGTCAGGTCGTACGCCGGCGGACACTTCTTCCCGCTGGAGTCGGACCTCCCGCTGCGGGCGATCATCGAGTGGGAGCCCTCCCGGCAGACCCGATGAGCAGCGCCGCCGACCTGCTGTGGTCGGCGCCGTGGATGCGCTGAACATTGGGGTGGCCGCGGCGATCGTGTGCTACGAGGCGCGTCGGCGCTCCCGGTCGGGTGGAGCGTCCCTCGTCATCCGGTGGACGTGGATCCCCACGTGGAGCTTGCCCGTCCCGCCCTCCGGTGGGAGAGCAGCCCCGCCACGGCGGCCCGGTCGAGCTTTCCCGAGGGCGTCAGGGGCAGCCGTTCGACCGTCAGATACGTCCGGGGCACCATGTAGGCGGGGAGCGAAGCCGTCAGCAGCTCCTTGACCGACCGGGTGAGTGCGTCGCCATCGGAAGCGGCGTCCACCGCCACCAGGCAGGCGGCGAGCGCCGGCCCCAGAGCGGTGTCCACCACGCAGACGGCGGCGTCGCGTACGCCGGGGTGTGAGCCGAGGACGGTCTCGATCTCGCGCAGCTCGATCCGGAAGCCGCGGAGCTTGACCTGGTCGTCGTCGCGGCCCAGGTACCCGAACTCGCCGTCGGGCAGCCGCTGTACCAGGTCTCCCGTGCGATAGCAGCGGACCGCCGCGGAGCCCGGTCCCACCGGCAACTCGGCGAACCGCTCTTTGGTGAGGTCGTCACGGTGGAGATAGCCCGCGGACACGCTCGCACCGGACAGCCACAGTTCTCCTGCCGCGCCGTCCGTCACCGGCGTCCGCTCGGGGGTGAGAACGTGGGCGCCGACGTGCGGGAGCGGACGCCCGATGGGCGAGGCGGCGGGGCCCGACCGAAGCGTCTCGGCGTCGAGCACCTTGAACGTGGAGTGCACCGTGTTCTCGGTGATCCCGTACATGTTGACCATCTGCGGGCCGCGCGGTCCGGCCCCGGCGACGAAATCCCTGACGGCGTCGAGGTTCACGCTCTCGCCGCCGAACACGACGTAGCGCAGGGGGAGTTCGGGACGACCGCTTTCGGCGTGCGCCTGGGCGGTGTAGCGGAAGACCGACGGCACCTGGTTCAGGACGGTGATCCGCTGCTCCCGCAGGAAGTCGATGAGATCGGCGGAGAGCATGGCGGTCTGCCGCGGGACGACGACCGCGGTCGCGCCGGTCGCCAGCGCGCCCCAGAGCTCCCAGACCGAGAAGTCGAAGCACAGGGAGTGGAAGATCGCCCACCGGTCGTCGGCCGTGAAGGCGAACAGCGGCAGGGCTCCGTCCAGCAGCGCGAGCACGTTGCCGTGCGTGATCACACACCCCTTGGGCCTGCCGGTCGAGCCGCTGGTGTAGATGACGTAGGCCGGGCTGTCCGCGGGCGTCGCCGACGCCGGCCCACGCCCGGCGGTGGACACGGGATCGGCATTGGGCACGGGATCGGCGGTGGGCACGGGATCGGTGGTCGGCGTCGCCGGGTCGATGAGGCGATGGTCCGAGAGTCCGAGGCGCTCGGCGGTGGAGCGCGCTCCGACGATGCGGGAGAGCCGGGCGTCCTCGGCGATGAACCGGGTCCGTTCCGGCGGATAGTCGGGGTCCAGGGGTACGTAGGCGGCGCCGCGCTTGAGGATCGCGAGCAGCCAGACGACCGTCTCCGCGTCCCGTTCGACCAGCAGTCCGGTCAGGTCGCCCGAGCGCACACCGGCCGCGGCGAGACGGTCGGCGGCCAGATCGGCGGCCCGGTCCAGGTCGGCGTAGCTCAGCCGTACGCCGTCCGCGAGCAGGGCGGTCGCGTCGGGGGTCGCGGACACCCGGGAGCGCAGGAGTTGGACAAGAGATTCCATGACCCACCTGTCGTGTTCGAAAGCGGGGCGCTGTCCCCGACGGCGATGCAACGGACCGGGCCGACCGGCCCCGCTCACGGCCGGCGCAGTTCCCCGAGCGTCGCGGCGGGAGCGGAGAGGACCTGTCCGACCCGGTCCGCCAGCTGGGACTTCAGCGGTGCGAGGTCGCTGGCCTCGGAGATCTCGGTGATCATCTCGACCTTGTCGCCGTATTCCTCGATGGTCACGATCGCGGGCCACGGCGTGGTCTCGCGCGGCAGCACCATCGGCGCGGCGGTGGTGCCGAACAGCGGTCCGGAGCCCTGAACCTCGTAGTTGAACGCGATGAGGCCGCTCGGCAGTCGGCGGTACCGCTTGTGCTGGAGTACGCGGTACAGGCCGGAGGTGGTCTCCGAGCCGTCCAGGAGCTGCGCCTGGACGGCTTTGGCCACGTCGATCAGGGTGCTGTCGTCGGGGAGGTCGACGATCAGCGGCAGCAGGTCCACGCAGAAACCCATGAGCGGCTTGCCGGTGTGCCGGGGCTGTCCGGTCCTGTGGGCCATCATGAGGGTCCGGCTGTCGGCGGTGAGCAGCGACGACGCCACCGCCAGCGTCGCCAGGGCCGCGGTGTGCTTCGTGCATCCGCCGGACCGGGCCACCTCGTGCAGGCCCGCGAGACTCTCCGGAGGAAGGGGCTCCACGCAGGTGACGGGTTTCCAGGGCCCCGCGCCCGTGACCGGCCGGGCCGATTCCCAGACCGAGTCGAGCCGGTCCCGCCACAGCGCGTCGTGTGCCTCGAACCGTGCGTCCTCGTCCTTGCGCTTCCACCGCGCGTACTCCAGGAAGCCGGCCGGTTCGGGCAGGGCGTCGCCCGCCTCACCGCCCAGGTAGCAGGCGGACAGCTCCGACCACAGGACCTCGAACGACCAGCCGTCGACGACCGCGTGCGGCGCGGTGGCCTGCAAGAACGCGGCATCGTCCGTCTGGACCAGGTGGAACCGGAACAGCGAGGGCACCGACATGTCCGCCGGTCTGAGGGCGAACCGGCTGAGCAGCGCCTCCACATCGCCCGCCGACGCGTCGCTCAGGGTGCTGACGGTCAGCCTCGGCACGGCGTGTGCGACGCAGGTCTGGGATTCCCCGTCCTCGTCCAGTCCGGTCCTCATCACCTCATGCCGCTCCGCGACCCGCTCGACAGCGCGCCGCAGCCGCTCCGCGTCCAGGGTGCCCTCGATACGAAGCGCCTCGGACATCTGATACGACTGACCGAGTTCACCGCCCAGCTCGGCGGCCAGCCACAGCAGTTTCTGACCGTCGGTCAACGGGGCCTCGCCGACGACGGCCGGCGGCGACGGCCGGAGCACGGGAGCCGGTACGCGTGGCGCGCGGGCCTTCTCCCACAGGCCCCGCGAGGCGACTTCCGCCGCTGTGTCGGCCACGGCCTCCACGATCCGCGTACAGTCCGCCTCGGTGTGCGCGGCGCTGAGGAAGCAGCTGCGCCCCTCCCACACGTAGATGCCACGGTTGAGGAGGCCGAGGAAGAACATGTCCTCGGCCAGCGGGGAGCCGTCGACGTCGATGCGGAAGAGCGAGGAGAAGTGCTCGACTTCCAGGGGGTGTCCGTTGGCCGACGCGTGGGCGTTGATCCTCCTGGCCACGTCGGCGGTGCGGTCCGCCAGCGTGTTCTGCAGCCGGGGCGATTCCTTCTTGAGATGCCGGATCATCTGTTGCGTCACCGCCATGGTCAGCGGGTGTTTGCTGAACGTTCCGGCGAACACCATGCTCGGCCGTTGCGGGAACCCGATGTCGCCCTCCCGCCAGCGCCCGCCGTCGATGGGCGCCATGAACTCCGCGTCGCCCGCGATGACCCCGATGGGCATCCCTCCGGCAATCACCTTGCCGTAGGTCACCAGGTCGGGACGGATGCCGAAGTACGCGGCCGCGCCGCCGGGGTGGCACCGGAAGCCGGTGATGATCTCGTCGAAGATGAGGGCGGCGCCGTGTGCGCCGGTGAGCGCGCGCAGACGGTGCAGCAGTTCGACGGGCTGATGCCCCGGACGTCGGCTCTGGACGGGCTCGACCAGCACCGCGGCCAGTCGGTCGCCGTAGGACTCCAGGACGGGGATCGCGGAGTCGTCGTACGGCAGGACGATGACGTCCTGCACCATCGAGGCCGGCGTGCCCCGGCCGAGGGGTGTCGTCTCGCCCCGCTCACCGCCCGCCCGGGGCGCGACCAGCACGCCGTCGAACGTGCCGTGGTACGAGCCGGCGAACTGCGCGACGAGCGTCCTTCCGGTCTTCGCGCGGGCGGCGCGCACGGCGCCCATCACCGCCTCGGTCCCCGAAGAGGTGAAGGCGACCCGGTCGACGCCGGTCATCGACGCGATGCCGCGGGCGACGTCGCCTGCCGTGCACGACTGCGGACCGATCAGCAGGTCGGAGGGGTCGAAGCCGCGCAGGGCCGCGCTGAGCGGCTCCGCGGCGTGGCCCAGCATGACCACGCCGAAGCCCATACAGAGGTCGAGGAACTCCCGGCCGTCGACGTCGGTGAAGCGGGCGCCCGCACCACGGACCCCGACCACCGGGTAGCTCGCCTCACGGCGTCCTTTGCGGGAGGAGATCAGGTTCCGCTGGTCCGCCAGTGCGAACCGGTCCTCCTCGGTGATGCGTTTCGACAGCGTGGTCCGCCGGGCCCACTCGACCTCCGCCTGGAACAGCTCCGTGCCGTCGGCGGGTTCCTCGGGTGTCCGAGGAGGCGACGGGGCGGGTTCGGGGATTCGGAGCGGCTCCGTTGCCGCGGCGGCGACGGGCACCGAGGGAGCGCTGGGCGCCGGGGCGCCGACGGGCACCGTGTGGCCGACGGGCGCCGAGTGGTCGCTGGGCGGAACAACGCCTTTGAGGTGCTCGCTCACGCCGGCACACGAATCCAGGTCGAAGAACAGCAGGCGCACGTCGATGTCGGTCCGGAACTCGGCCGACAGGGCGTCCGCGAGCTGGATGAGCAGGAACGAGTCGTAGCCCAGCTCGATGAAGGAGGCGCCCGCATCCACCTCGTGCGGCGCGCACCCCACCAGCTGCGCGACGATCTGCCGGACCCCGGCCTCGATCCTCGCCCCGTCGGCGGGCGGCTGGGTCGGGGCCGGAGGCTGGGTCGGCACCGGAGACTGCGCCGGCACCGGATCCGCCGTCGTCGTACTCGGCCGGCCGGAACCGGGAGTCGGCTGTGCTTCCGTCCGCAGGGGCGGCTGCTCGTGGTGAGCACTGCGGTCGAACGCATAGGTGGGGGCGTGGACGAGCATGGCGGGGGTGTTCGTGCCACTCCCCCGGCCGGTCTCGTCGGTCGCCACCGCGACCTGGTCCTGGTCGGCCGACCATGCGGACGCCAGCAGCCGGGCCCGGGAGAACGCGTCGTAGCCCGCCTGTTTGCCGGTGGTCATGGCCACCGCGTCCGTGCCGAACACCTCCCTGACGAACGGTGTCACACCGGCCTCGGAGTCCAGGACATGGGCGAGGTCCGTACCGTCCGCGCGGAGCCCGTTCACGGCGTCGCCGAACCGGACCGTCCGGACCAGGTGGCTCGCCCAGAACGCGGGGTCACAGGCCGTCTCCTCGTCCAGCCAGTCGCCCGCCGTCGGTGACATCAGCCGGATGCTCGGCGGTCGCAGACCGACCTGGGACCAGGTCGCCGTGTACTTGGGGACGGCGTCCTCAAGGACCGCGCTGTGGTACGGATGCGCGACGGGGACCCGGACGCCGGCGATGCCGTCGCCGCGCAGCCGGGCGGCGAGCGCGTCGACGGCGTCCTGCGCACCGCTGATCATGCAGTCCCTGCCGCCGGGCACGATCGCCGGCGACATATCGGCGCCGAGGTACGGGGTGATGGACGCCGCCGAGAGCCGGACGCGGATCATCCCGCCCGCCGGGGCGTCCTTCAGGATCCGGGCCCGGTCCGTCAGGATCGCGGCGGCCTCGGTCAGGTCGAACACGCCGGCGACCACGCCGGCGGCGACCTCGCCCAGGCTGAAGCCGCACAGGGAGCGGGGCCGCAAGCCGTCGGCGAGCAGCGACCTGGCGATCGTCACGGACTGCACGAGCACCGCGAGTTCGGTGAGCCGTGGTTCGGGCGCGGTGTCGGCGGTCCCCGTGAGGAGCTCTCGTACCAGCGGGCGGTCCTCGGCCGACAGGCACTGAAGCGCCTCGGAGAGCAGGTCCGCGAAACCGTCGATCCCGGCTTCGGCCGCCGTCAGATCTCCCGCCGGCCTCCCCTGGCCGGGAAAGACGAAGGTGCTGGTGTGGTTCCGCTTCGCGCGTCGGCTGCCGGTTCGCCACGTGGCGACGTCGCCGTTGCACCTGGCGACGACGATCGCCTCCCGGTGCGGAAGGACGCGCCGGCCCGTCCTCATCGTGTGGGCGAGGCTCCGCAGACGCTGCGGATGCTCCGCGGCGAACTCCGCCACGCGGTCGGCGGTGTCCTCGACGCTGCGCCGGGAGGCGGCGGTCACCGGCAGGATGCAGACCTGCTCGCCCGGTTCGTCGGCCGGCTCGGCGACCGGCGCCTGCTCCAGCACGACGTGCGCATTGGTTCCGCCGATCCCCATCGAACTCACCCCGGCCCGCCGCGGCCTCCCGTCGTCCTCCCACACGCTGCCGCGGTCGGGCACGAAGAGCCTGTCACCGGCCGGTTTGATCCGCGGATTGAGTTCCACGAAGTTCGCGACCGGAGGAATCCGGCCCTGGGAGACGACGAGTGCGGCCTTGATGAGGCCGACGATGCCGGCGGCGGCGCCGAGATGACCGAGGTTCGCCTTGGTCGCGCCGATCGCGCACCGCACACCGTCCGCGCCCAGGGCACGTTCGATGGCCGCCCATTCGACGACGTCCCCGATCGCGGTGGCGGTGCCGTGCGCCTCCAGGTAGCCGATGTCGCGCTTGTCGACTCCAGCGGCGGCCAGCGCCGCGCCGATGACCAGGCTCTGCTGGTTCACGCTCGGCGCCGTGAAGCCGACCTTCCGGTTGCCGTCGTTGTTGATCGCGCTTCCGCGGATCACGGCGTGGACGGCGTCACCGTCGGCGAGCGCCCGGTCCAGCCGCTTGATCACCACCGCGCCCGCGCCGCTCGCGGTGATGGTGCCGTCGGCGGCACTGTCGAACGGCCGGCAGTAGCCGTCGGGGGACCAGACGCTTCCCTCCTGGTGGTAGTAGCCCGCCCGGTGCGGGAGTTCGATGTTCACACCTCCGGCGACGGCCATGTCGGACTCGTCGCAGAGCACGCTCCGGCTCGCGAGATGCAGGGCGACGAGGGAGCTGGAGCACGCGCTCTGGACGGTCAGGCACGGCCCCCGCAGGTCGAGCGGGTAGGCGATCCGCGTGGCCAGGAAGTCGTTGTCGAGGAGCGCCACCCAGTTGATCGCTTCCGACAGTTTGAGGGGCCTGGCGGCGTCCCCGTACCGGGCGTCCCCGGTGCGCTGGACGACCGAGACCGGCGAGGCGCCCCCGCCTGCGGCGAACAACCCGATGTTCTTGGGATACCGCAGGGGGTCGCAGCCGGCGTCCTCCAGCGCTTCGAGCACGACTTCCATCATGACGCGGTGGTTGAGGTTGAGCCCGTCGGCTTCGCCGGCGCTGAGACCGAACGCGGCGCTGTCGAACGCGTCGTATCCGTCCAGCGGTGCGGCGACGGGCACATAGCGGTTGCGGACCGCCGGGTCCAGACGGATACCCTCACGTCGGCGGTCCTGCTCGCCGACTTCGACCATGCCCGTCGCCCCGGCCTCGGCGTCGGCCCACAGTGCGCGGTAGTCGGCCGCACCCGGAACCCTGCACGCCATGCCCACGATGGCCAACGGCTCCTGCATCTGCTGCTCCTCACTGCGCGCGTCGTCGTGTCGCCGCACCCGCCATCCGCTGTCGGGGATCGCCGTCATGCCGCTCCGGCATCCAGCCGGGAGGCGAAATCGCGCAACCGCGGGTGGTCGAAGAGCAGGCGCAGGGAGGCGGTGCGCGAGATCCGCTGGCGCACCGTTGCGACGGCCTCGGTCGCCAGCAGCGAGTGACCGCCCAGTCGGAAGAAGTCGTCGTGCGGCGAAGCGACGGGTACGCCGATCACCTCGCTCCAGATGGCGGCGACCGCTTCCTCGACCGCGGTGAGCCGGGCGTCCGCGGCTCGGTCCGGCTCCGCGGCGAAGGACACGGCACCGGGGGCAGGTGCGTCGCCGCACGGCGGCGGGGCGACTCGGGCCAGTATTCCGGTCAGGCCGAGTGAGTCCATCGGCACACCGGGCCGGTGCAGCAGGGCCGCCAGGATCTCCTGGTACGCGGCGCTGTAGCCCTGTACGACCTCGTGCGAGTACGTGCGCAGCGCGTACTCCCAGTCGAGGGCGATTCCGGACGGGCTGATGTCGCAGTCCACGACCAGGTCGAAGGGCCCCTGCACGGTGCGCGCCACGACCTCCGACAGGCGCCCCTCGCCGAGTTTCAGGCCACCGATGGCCCCTGCGGAGAACAGCGTCCGTACGAATTCGGCGCCGGGTTGCAGTCCGGCGTCGTGCAGGTCGGCGACCACCCTGCTGAACGGCAGGTCCTGGTGGTCGATGGCGTCCATGAGGTCCAGGGACACCTCTTCGAGCGTGGCGGCGAAGGTCTGGGACAGGTCGATCCGCGAGCGGACGACGATCATGTTCGCGAGCATCCCCACGGTGCGTGCGAAGTGGGGCGTGCGGCCGCTGGTGGCCATGCCGAGCGCTCCGTCGCCGTTCCCGGTGACGGCCGCGAGCATGACGTTCATCGCGCACAGCAGGATGGAGAACGGTGTCGCACCGGCATGGCGCGCGTGCTCCGAGAGCGCCTCGGTCAGCCCGTCGTCGAGGGTGCGGGACACCATGTGGGTGTCCAGCGCCCCCGGGGCCCGGGTGGCGGCGCGGTCGGCTCCGGGCAGCGCGCTGCCGGTGACTCCCGCGAGCCGTTCCCGCCAGTAGGCCGCCTCGTCGCTGAGAGTGCCGTCGGCGAGTGCGGCCAGTTGTCCTCTCACGAACGTGCTGTAGCCGGGTGGAACCGGCCCTGGTTCGGGCGGAGTTCCCCGTCGCGCGGAGCGGTAGAGCTGACCGAACTCGTCCAGGACGACGGTCATCGAGATGCCGTCGCACACGATGTGGTGAGCGACCAGGACCAGCGTGGTACGGCTTTCGGACACCTGGATGACGGTGAGTCTGATCGCCGGCTCGGCCGACAGGTCGAACGGCTGGTTCGACGCGGTGTCGAGGGCCGTTCGCAGCCGTTCGGCTCGCCCGGCCTCCGACAGCTCGCGCAGGTCCACCACGTCGGCCGAGACGGGGTCCGGATCCGGGTCGATGACCTGGACGACGCCGGAGTCCGTTTCGTGGAACGTCGTACGCAGGGCCTCGTGGCGGCGGATGACCTCGTTGAACGCGAACTCCGCCGCCTTGAGGTCGAAGTCGCCGTCGTAGTGGAAGATCTCCGGCATGCTGTAGGCGGGGCTCGTCGGATTCAGCCGCCAGAAGAGCCAGATGCCCTCCTGGAGCGGGCCGATCGGGAGCGTGTCCGGTATCGGGTCCGCGCTGTCGGTCGTCAACTCGCGTCTCCGATCAGCCGGCGCACTTCCCGCATGGTGCCCGCCCGGAAGAAGTCACGCAGTTTCACGCGGACCCCGAACTCCTCGCGCATGCGGGCGAGGACGTCGAGCGCGTCGAGGGAGCCGCCGCCGAGCGCGAAGAAGTTGTCGTCGAGCGCGCAGGGGGCTGCCAGCTTCTCGCGCACGATGAGGATCAGGCGCCGTTCGATGTCGTCGACAGTGGCGTCGTCGTCAGTGACGTCGTCCTGCTGCGCTTCGGCCTCGGCCACACGCATGTACTCCTCCAACGCGGCGATGTCGGCCTTGCCGTGATCCGTGACCGGCAGCTGCTCCACCTGCCGCATCAGGGCCGGGACCAGATACTCGGGCAACTCGGCCGCCAGGTGGGCCCGGATGCTGTCGGCGGTATCCCGTTCCTCTGCCGCGCCGCCGGCCACGTAGCAGGCGAGCAGGCGAGGGTGGGCGCCCCTTCGCTGGACGAAGGCGACCGACTGGGCGACGGCCCGGTGCCGGTTGAGGACCGAGGAGACCTCGCCCAGCTCGATGCGCCGACCGCCGATCTTCACCTGGCCGTCGAGCCGTCCGAGGAAGCTGTATCCCTTCTGCGGAAGCCTGCGCGCGAGGTCACCGCTGCGGAACATGCGTGAGCCGGGCGGCCCGGCCGGGTCCGGGACGAATCGCTCGGCGGTCAGGCGGGGATTGCCCAGGTATCCGCGGGCGACGCCCGCCCCGCCGAGGTACAGCTGTCCGGGCTCGCCCTCGACCGTCCGCGCCAGACTCTCGTCCCGGTACAGGTAGGCGCCGACTCCGGGTATGGCCTCACCGATCGGCGGTTCGGCGAAGTCGTCGCCGGTCAGGACGGCTCCTGTCGCCGCGATCGCCGTCTCCGTGGGGCCGTACTGCACCACGACGGCGCACCCGTGGGAGGTCAGCTCTCGCACCACGCCGTTGGGCACCGCCTCACCGCCGATGAAGGCGAGCCGGAGACCGGAGTCGCGCGGCCGGTAGCCCGCGCCGAGCAGACCGGAGTACCAGGTGGACACTCCGCTGAGGACGGTGACTCCGTTGTCGCCGATGCAGTCGATCTGCTCGTGCCACGACCCGTCCATGAGGTCCGGAGCGACGACGAGCGTGGCCCCTGCGGTGAGCAGGAGGACCGGCCTGAGCGAGGCGTCGAAGCCCAGGTTCGCGGACAGCAGCACGGTCATCGGCCCGTCGGCGTTCAGGCCCGGCTGCCGCACCAGTGCGTGCAGGTAGTTGCCGTAGTTGTCCAGCGCGCCGAAGTCGACGCCGACCGCGTTGGGTGTACCCGTCGATCCGGAGGTGTAGAGGACGTAGGCGAGGTTACGCGCGCCCGAACCGGGGGCCTGGGAGTGCGTCGGCCCGCTCGTCAGCCGCTTGAACCGCAGCCCCGCGCCGTCCGGCATGACGACCTCGGCGTCGCCCGCGTCCGCCACCTGGAGGAGGTGGGTGGCCGACGCGGCGAGGACGAGATCGCGCCGGCGCTCGGGCCATCTCGTGTCGATGGGCAGATAGGCCGCTCCGGACATCCAGATGCCGAGGATGGCGATGATCGCGTTGCCGCCGCGCGGCAGGAGGGTGGCTACCACGTCTTCAGGTCCGACCCGGTGCGCGTGGCGCAGTCGGTCGCCGATGTCCGTGGCAGCCGCGACCAACTCGCCGTAGGCGATCGTCCGGCCGTCGGCGCGTAACGCGGGCCGGTCCGGTTCGCGCCGGGCGAGGTCGCGGATCCGTTCGAGTACCTGCACTCTGCCCATGAGCCGTCCATCCTCCTCAAGCCGGGCGGACCGCGACCTCGTCGGCAAGGCCGGGAATACGTGCGGAAATGCTCAGGCGCGGAAGTCGGCCTGGCGTCAGCCGTCACCCTCGACGAGCGCTTCTCTGCTGATCCAATGAGCCGTGAACTCCGCCACCGTCGGATATTCCATCAACGTGAGGACATCCGTATCGATGCCCAGTTGCTCGTTGAGCCGACTGGCGAGTTCCATCAGTTGTAGTGAATGACCGCCGAGGTCGAAGAAATTGGTATCGACGTCCGCTTCCGGGATTCCGATCACATCGGCCCATATCTGAGCGATGTCCTGCACGTGCACCGGCATGGTGGAAACCTTCCGCGTGTCTCGGCAGTTCGCTGAGTCCGCGTAATCGTACACAGGCGTTTCTGCGCGGCACAAGACCCATTGAGACAACCGCAGTTGGACGATAGCGAGCGGAGTGCACCCGCCGCAAGGGTGCGACCTCAAGTGCGGGAGAATCTTGTCCTGACACGCCCGTTACCCCGGTATCGTGGGGCGACACTTTCACCGGGAGAAATGCGGACGGTGGCATGGAACTTCAGCAGATCGGGCTTCAGCATCCGGCGGCGCACCTCGTTCGGGACATCCAGCACAACCGAACCGGAATCCCTCGCCGCGTTTTCGTCGTGGAAGGTTTATTCGAGAACAACATCGTCCTCGAAGCCGGCGTCCAGGTGGACACCTTCCTCTGGTGTCCCGCGGCGGTTTACTCGGACGAGGCGAAGAAGCGTGCGGCCCAGCTCGCGGAGCGCGCTCGGCACGCCTATCAGATATCCGAGAAGACCTTGGCGCGACTGAGCGAGCGGCCGGGCTCGAACGGGCTGGTCTCGATCGCCCGGTTACCGGACTGGGATCCCGCGACCTTCCCGTTCGGTGACGACGCCCTGGTGCTGGTCGCGGACGCGCTGGAGATCCCCGGAAACCTGGGCACACTGCTGCGCACCCTGGACGCCTGCGATGCGGACTGTCTGGTGATGACGAACCGGCGCACGCGCATGACGCACCCGAAGGTCCTTCGCAGCAGCCAGGGAATGAGCGTCAAAGTGCCGTCCCTCGGGTTCGACGAGGTCGGCGACGCCATAACGTGGCTCGAACGGAATCGGTTCCGCATCTATATCGCGGATACCGATGACAGCACCAACTACCGGAAGCTGGACTACCGCGACCGGACGGCCCTGGTGGTCGGCAGTGAGCGCTTCGGTGTGTCGCAGCCGTGGTACGACGCCGGATTCCAGCGGGTGGGCATACCGATGCTGGGCTCGGCGGACTCGCTGAACGTGTCGGTGTCCGCGTCGGTCCTGCTGTACGAGGCCCGGGCGCACAAGAACGGCTGGTAGATCCCCGTACCGGGCAGCAGCCCGCGGACCGAGCCGTCGGGGCGGACGGCGGAGGTTCCCGCTCCGCTCCACCCCGCCCGGCCCGTCCCGGCCCACGAGCGGCGGCTCACACCCAGCTGGACCAGAGCCGGGCGTAGGCGCCGTTCTGGTCGATCAGTTCCTGGTGGGAGCCGACCTCGACGATGCGTCCGCCTTCCACGACGGCGATCCGATCCGCGTCCCGGGCCGTGTGCAGCCGGTGTGCGATCGAGATCACGGTCCGTCCCTCCAGTACGGCCGCGAACGACCGCTCCAGCTCGCGGGCGGAACCCGGATCCATCTGGGAGGTCGCCTCGTCGAGGATCAGCACGCTCGGATCCGCCAGCAGCAGCCGGGCCAGCGCGAGCTGCTGGGTCTGCGCATCGGTCAGTTCCTCCCCACCGACGCCCACCGTGGTGTCCAGCTTCTCGGGGAGAGCATCGGCCCATGCGTGCGCGCCGACCGTCTCCAGGGCTCTCCAGAGTGCCGCGTCGTCGCCCTCGGCCGGTGCGTCCTCTTTGACGTCGGAGGCGGCCAGTTCGAGGTTCTGCCGAAGCGTGCCGCCGAAGACGTACTGGTCCTGGCTCACCAGCACGACGTGCTTGCGCAGTTCGTGGTGGGGCAGCTCGTGGAGGGGGATGCCCGCCAGCCTTATGTCGCCCTCGCGCGGTGGGTGGGTCCCGGACAGCATCCGGGCGAGCGTCGACTTGCCGCTCCCCGTCGGCCCGACGACGGCGAGCCGCTCACCGGGGCGCACCTCCAGGTCGACGCCGTGCAGGACGTCCGGCCCGCCGTCGTACGCGAACCGGACCTCGCGAGCGCAGAGGTCCGGGGAGGCGATGACGTCGCGCTCGACGGGCTCGACGGGCTTGTACCCGGGCCGGTCGTCCTTGCGCTCGGACTGGTCGCCCGTCTGCTCGGACTGGTTCGCGACACCGAGCAGGCGGGCCAGTGACGCGCTGCCCTGCTGGAGCGTTCCCACCCAGTCGAGCAGCGTTTCCAGCGGAAACATCAGCTGAAGGATGTACAGGGTCGCCGCGGTCACCTGGCCCAGATCGACCCAGCCCCGGGTGTAGGCGTATCCGCCCAGGAGGAGGGCGACGGCCAGTGGCAGGGTGAAGAGGAACTCCTCGGTGGAGTAGAGGACCGTCCGCAGACGCAGGGTGTTCCCCATCGCCTCGTACCCGGTCTGTGTGTCGCGCTCCACGCGGCGGACCCGGTGCTCCTCCAGGCCGTACGCCTCGACGGTGGCCGCGCCCTGGATGGTCGCGTCCAGGCCCTCGGTGATGCCGGAGGAGGCCGCGGCCTCACGCAGAAAGGCGTCGCGCGCCCGGGCCAGGTACCACCGGTTCACCATCACGAGAGGCGGCAGGACGATCAGGAGGGCGAGCGACAGCAACGGTGACACCAGGACGAGGGCGACGAAGCTGAGGACGATCCACACCAGTGCCTCGGTGACCTGGGGTACCGCCAGTTGCAGGGCGCGCCGCAGCGTGTCCACGTCCTGTGAGGCACGCGTCACCAGGTCGCCGTCGTCGGACCCTTCGACGACGGCCAGCGGAAGCTCCAGCACGTCGTCCACGAACTTCTCGCGGATCTCGCTCTGCACCGTCGCGGCAAGCCGGCCCGACGCCCGGAAGGCGACCCGGGTCAGGAATGCCTGGACCAGGATGAATCCGCCCAGCGCGGCCGCGATGACCGTCACATGGCCTGCGGTCGTGCCGTCCCGCACGTCCTCTACGAGGGCGCCGAGCAGTCGGGGGCCGACCAGGCCGCTGGCCACGGCGACGCCGTACAGGGCCAGCACCTGAGCCAATTCCTTCTTGTGTCCGCGCGCCGTCTGCCGAAGAAAGCGGCGTACGAACTTCACATCGGCGACCGGGAGTGTACGAACCGTCATTTCCTCACCCGTGAAACGTCGTCACGCGCCACCAGCATCCGGTATGTCGAGTGACTTTCCAGCAATTCCTCGTGAGTTCCTGCGGCGACCACCCGCCCGTCCGTCACGTACGCGACCCGGTGCGCGCGTTGCAGCAAGAGCGGACTGAGGGTGAGCACGACGGTGCTCCGTCCCTCGGCAAGGGTCTTGTGGAACCGGTCGAGATTCTCCGCCACGCGGTGCTCGGTGTACGCGTCGACCGCGTTGGTCGGCTCCACGAGCACGGTGAACTCGGCATCCGCCAGCAGCGCCCGGGCGAGCCGCAGGCGTTGCAGCTGACCGCCCGAGAAGGTCCGGCCGCGGCCTGACATCCGGGTGTCGACGCCGGCGGGCAGAGCGTCGATGATGTCCGTCGCACATGCAATCCGCAGTGCGGTGGTGATGTCCGCCGTGTCGACCGGGCCGGCCGGTGCGATCTCCTCTCGGATCGTGCCCGCGAAGAACCGGTCGCTGTTCAGACCCAGCAGGACCCGTGACCGCACCTCCGCGACCGGCAGCGCCGCCAGCGACTCGCCGCCGAGTGTCGGATCGCCGGAGTCCTCGAAGCGCGTCAGGCGTCGGGCCAGGGCATCGGCGTCGGCGGGGTCGGCACAGGCGACCGCCATGAACGTCGACGGGGGAACGGACAGCCCCGACGCGCTGTCGGCCAGGTGAACCTTGCCCCGGGTCGGCGGCACGGCGGCGGCGTCCGCGGGTGTGTCCCCGGTCCGCGGTTCGACGTTCAGCAGCTTGGTCACCCGGCGGGCGGCCACCAACGCCCGGGTCACCTGGCTCATGCCTTCCATGAAGTCGGTGAGCGGCATGGCGAGGAAGGTCGCGAACCCGTAGAACGCGATGACCTGGCCGATCGTCAGCCGCTGATCGAGCGCGAGGAGGGCCGCCACGTATGTGACGATCACGGTGACCAGACCCGGTACGAGGACCCGCGTCACCTCGAAGTCCGCTTCGGCGCGCGCCACAGCGACGTCCGCGACCCGCAACCGTGCCGAATCGGAGCGGAAGCGCGCCGCGAACTGGCGCTCGCCGCCCACCCCTCGGAGCACCCTCAGCCCCGACGCGATGTCGACGGCGCGTCCCGCCAGTCGCCCCTGCTGCGACCGGTAGTCGTCCTGGTGGCGGTGCAGTGGGCGCAGCAGCAGGCTGCTGAGTCCGCTGAGGACGGGGACGATCACAAGGACGAGAAGTCCCAGCGGGACCGAGACCGTGAGCATGGCCACGGTGACGGCCGTGACGGCCGCGACGGCCCCCAGGATCCGGCCGGCGTAGAGCAGGCCGACTCCGATCGTGGCGCCGTCCGACGTGCTGGTCGCGATCAGGTCGTCGGCGTCCTGTCGTCGCGAGAGCGAAGCCCCGAGCCGCGTGACGTGTCGCGTCACCGCGCGGATCGTCAAGGACGCCGACACCGTGCGCGTGATGATCGAATGCCGGTAGAACGCGATACCGGTGGCCGCCCTGATGATGCCGAGCAGTAGGACGGCCACCGACCAGCGGACCACCGCGCCGCTGTCGTCACGCGCGATGCCCTGGTCGATCGCGCGGCCGATCGCGAACGGGATCAGGGCCTGGCTGGTCATCCATACGGCGGAAGTGAACGCACCCCAGAGCGTGGCCGCCTTTTGTTTGCCGACGAGCGCGAGAATGAATCCGGCCGCCGTTCGATGGTCAAGTTCTCCTGGGCCGACCGCGGGAATCCGTTGCATGATCGAGAGTTCGATCCCTTCGATAGCCGAAACGTCGAATCCATGAGAAGCCGTCGGACGGCACCGGTCAGCGTAACGACGAACCGTCCGGCGCTGCAACGAAGTTGAAGTCGCTCACCGGTGTTGGCCGCTTTTCGATTTTGTGGCCGAGTGGCCTGATCACGCCGCTAGTCACATGGTTTCTGGTCACGTGGCTTCGACGTTCGTAGAATTTCGGTCACCGCGGCGGCGAGGTCGGACAGCACCGGGTTCCGCTCGATCATCGCGACATACACCTCGATGCCATGGGCCTGTGCCAGTCCGGTCGCGATCTCCTGAGCGGTGTGCGGATTCCCGCCGAGCGCATAGAAGTTGCCGTCAGGCGCGGCCGTCGCGCCCAAATGCTGCTCCCACAGCTTCGACAGCGTCTCGAACACCGCTTCGTCCCAGACCCGGGTTTCCTCCGGGGCCCGCAGGGCGCTGTGGTCCGTCTTCCCGCTGCTGGTCATCGGGATCTCCGGTACCCGGTAGATCCGGGTGGGCACCATGTAGGCCGGGATTCGGCCGGACAGTCGGCGCCGCAGTTCCACGACGTCGCAGTGCGGATCGGCGACGAACGCCGCGAGGTACGGGCCCACCAGACGGTGTGCGTCCATCCGGACCACGACGCGGCCGTGGCCGACCAGGTCGACGAGCGCGGCCTCCACCTCGTCCAGTTCGACCCGGTTGCCGCGGACCTTCACCTGGCGGTCGAGCCGCCCGGCGTGCACCAGCAGGCCGTCGGCCCTGCGCCGTACCACGTCACCGGTGGCGTAGCGCGATCCGCCGTCCAGGAAACGCTCCGCGGTCAGGTCCGGCCGGCCCAGGTAGCCGAGAGCGACACCGGGTCCGCCGATCAGGAGTTCGCCGACGTCTTCGGTGGTGTCCTTTTCGGTGGTGTCCTTGAGCGGCCGGATCTCCGGTATCGCGCCGTTGACCGGGGCCCCGATCGGCAGGTCCGGATCCGGGTCGTCGGGGGCCAGCGGAAGGCAGCGGTGCGCGGTCGTGTAGATAGTGGCTTCGGTGGGGCCGTACAGGTTCCACAGCTGCTCGACGTGCGCAACCTGGGCCACCAGCGACCGCCGCAGGCGCTCCCCGGCGAGCAGCAGGACGGTAGGGGCCGGCAGCTCCAGCCCGGCCTGGAGGAGATGCTCCAGGACGGTCGGTGTCGTCTGGAGGAAGGTGCGCCGGCCAGGCGTGTCCAACAGCGCTCCCAGCCGGTTCGCCAGGATCTGCAGCTCGGCGACGACGACCAGTTCCCCGCCCACCGACCACGGGGCGAAGATCTCGAACACCGAGACGTCGAAGGCGAAGGAGGACAGGGCTACGAACACGGAGTCCGGGCCCATCCCGATCAGCGACGCCACCGACTCGACCAGCCCGGCCGCGGCGGCGGACCGGATCTCGACGCCCTTGGGCGTGCCGGTCGATCCGGAGGTGTAGATGACGTAGGCGGCGCCCGGGTGTGGGCGGGGGCGAGGGGAGGACGGCGGGGCGCTCGGGGCCCGCAGCAGCTCGGGCGTCGTCAGGTCCAGGCGCGGCACGTCCTCGGGCGTGTCGTTCACGGTGTCCACGGCCACCACCATCCGCGCCTGTGCGCCCCGCAGCACCGCCGCCCGCCGCACGGCCGGCCAGCCCGGGTCGACCGGCACGTAGGTGGCCCCGCTCCACAGCACGCCCAGGATCGCCGCCGGGCCGCCGGCCCGGCGCGCCGCCATGACGCCGACCCGGTCGCCGGGCGCCACTTCGGCGGCGAGCCGGCCGGCCAGCTGCGCCGCCGCCGCGGCGGTCTCGGCGTAGGTCCACGAGCCGCCGCCGTCCCGGATCGCCACGCGGTCGGGTGTCTCGTGCGCGGACTTCAGGAACAGGGCCGCGAGCCGGTCGGGCTCATCATGGGTCACTGCGGACTCTCCTTCCGCCTCATCCGGCTGCTCGCCGGGTGAGGAACGTGTCCAGGCGGTCCAGGGCGAGCGGGAGCGAGGTGCGGCCGAGGCCGATGCGGAATCGGTTGTCGTCGGTGTCGAAGACGCTGTCGGGCAGCAGCAGGACGCTCTCCTCGCGGGCGAGGTCGCTCACGAACTCCTCGGCCGGAACGGGCAGCGTCAGCCGTGGGAAGGCGACCGTGCCGGCGCGCGGGGGCTGCCAGGCGAAGGCGTCGGGGCGCTGCCGGAAGAACGCATCGACGTGCGCGAGGGAGGTGCTCTGGGGTCGGGGCGGTGTCCCCGGCCGCGAGGTAGTACGCGACCGCCTGCCGGCCAAAGGCCGTCCCGTGGATGACGACCACTGCGTGGTCGACTCCCGGGTGGCTGGTCAACACGGCCTCGATTTCGCCGAGTTCGACGCGGAAGCCGCGGAGTTCGACCTGCCGGTCGACTCGGCCGACGAACTCGAGGACGTCACCGGAGCACCGGCGCACCAGGTCCCCCGTGCGATACATCCGGGCCCCGGCTTCGCCGAAGGGATCGGGTACGAAGCACGACGCCGTCAGGGAGGGCCGGTTCGCGTACCCGTGCGCCAGTCCGGGACCGGCGATGAACAGTTCCCCCACCTCTCCTCGCGGGGTCGGCCGCAACGCCGCGTCGAGGACGTACAGTTCGGTCCCCGGCAGGGCCGTTCCCAGGTGTGGGCCGCCGCCGGTGACGCCCCCGGCGGTCGAGTCCACGGTGCATTCCGTGGGCCCGTACAGATTTACCGCCTCCGGGCCGCCTCCGGGCCGCCGCCGCTGCCAGCTCGCGCCAGACGTGCCCCGGCACCGGTTCGCCGCCGATGAGGAGTCTGAGGCGGCGACCGTGGGACAGGGGGGCCAGCAGACGGCCGCGGAGCAGCTCCCCGTGCGAGGGGGTCACATCCAGGACCGTCACCAGGTTCTCCTCAAGGACGGTGGCGTGTTCGCGCACGGCCCGCTGGAAGCGGCTCGGCGGATCGGCCGACGCGCCGGTCGCAGCGCCCGTGGAGCGGCAACGTTCCACTTGTGGGGTGGGACGCACGGTCCGGTTCCTCTCGTCTACGCCGAGGTCGCGGCGGGTCGGATGCTCGGCCGACAGGCGTCGATCTCCACGGGGTTGCCCATCGCCACGACGATCTTCCGCTCTCCTCGGAACGGGTCACGTCCGTGAGCGGCCAGGATGTTGTCGACGAGCAGCAGATCGCCCGCCTCCCATCGCTCCCGTACGGTGGCGGCCTCGTAGGCGGCTCGGACGGCCTGAACGTCCTCCCTCGCCGGCGGTTCGCCGTCCCCGAAGGCCGAGTTGAAAGGCAGCCCGTCCGGTCCGAACTCGTCAAGCAGGGTTTCCCGGAGTTCGTCGTCCAGCGACCATTCGTTCCAGAAGGCCAGGTGGTTGAACCAGACCTCGGCCCCCGTGGACGGGTGCCGGATGACGCCGGGGCGCAGCTGGCTGGTGCGGAGGTTTCCGTCCTGCTGCCATTCATAGGCGATGAGGTTGTCGTCGCAGTACCGCTCCACGTCCTTCGCGGTCTCGGCCGAGAACGCGGTGCGCCAGTCGGTCGATATCAGGTCGGAGTACGACCGCTTCAGCTGCCAGCCGACGGACCGCATCCTGTCCGCGAGATGCGGCGGCAGACTGCTGAGGACCTTTCGGCAGTCGGCGACGGGTGTCGCCCCGCCGACCGCCGGAGCGAGGAGACAACCGAAGAGCAACAGCCCCGGAAAGCGAAGGGTGTAGCTGTTCTCGTTGTGCATGGCGATGGATTGCGACGGTGGAAGGTCGGTGGACGAGAACACCCCGTCCCCGTAGTCGCTGCGTGGTGTCGCCTTCTCCCGATACGGAGTACTGCTGGGAATGAGCACGTCGCGCACCCGGGCGAAATCGTCCACGCCGCGCACGGGAAGACCGCGAATGTACAGGGCGCCGTGTTCGTGAAGTGCGTCGATGATGTCAGGGTGAAGCGCGGTCAGCCGGCGGCAGGCCCCGTCGATGTCCCGCACACCGTCGATTCGTGTCGTGGCCGGCTTCCCCGGGGCCAGTCGCCAGGCGAGCGGTCCTGTGTGTCCGTCTGTAGGTGCACTCATTGCTCCTCCTCCACGCGCGCGCAACTGAGGCTGTCAGGTTCACGTCGCCATGGGCGGGGCGACGGCCTGCCACGATCTGAACGGCTGTCCGAACGGCTGGTCAAAGCCCGCCGCAGGCTTTGCGGTCCACCTTGCCGTTCGCGTTGAGCGGCAGGGCGTCGAGGTGCACGAATCGGGTCGGGATCATATGGCGGGGCAGATGGGGGCACAGCCGGTCGCGGAGTTCGGCGGGCGCGGCCCGCTCGCCGCTGTAGACCGCGGTGAGCAACAGCTCGCCGCCCGGACCCGGCGCGGCGATGACCACCGCCTCGTCCAGGCCGCCCCACCGGCGGATCGCGGACTCCACGTCGCCCAGTTCGAGCCGTCGGCCCATGATCTTGACTTGCTGGTCGAGCCGGTCGAGGTGCACGAGTTCGCCGTCCTCGACCGCCACTCGGTCGCCGGTCCGGTACCACGCCTGCGTACTGGGAGCCGGGCCGGCGTTCGGCTCGGGCTCTTGAAAGTGCCCCTCGTTGTCCGCCGGGTCGAGATAGCCGTCGAACCGCTGCGGTCCGCGGACCTGCAGCTCGCCGGTGCGTGGATCGATCCGGTGGTCGAGATGCGGGTAGACGCGGCCGATCGGGACCGTGCCGTTGGAGGTCTTCGGCCACGCGGAGTGGTCGGCCGGGAGGCGGTAGGCCGTCATCGTGATGACGATCTCGGTGGGCCCGTACAGGTTCTCCACCATGCTCCCCGGGGCGGCGGCCGACCAGACCCGGGCCTGTTCCACGGTCAGCCGGTCCCCGGCGAAGAGGCTGCGGCGCAGCGTCGGCAGGCTGCCGGGGTCGAGCGAGCCGGTGCCGCGCGCCATGGAGATGATCGAGGGCACGGAGAACCAGTGGGTCAGGGCGTGGTCGTTCACAAAGCCGACCGGGTCGACCAGTTCGCCGCGCGAGGGCACCACGAGCGTCGCGCCGCCGCCCCAGGCGGTGAACATGTCGAAGACCGACGGGTCGAAGGTCAGGCCGAAGTTCTGGGACATCCGGCAGCCGGGCCCGATCCGGTACCGGTCGAGGTTGAAGCGGAGGAAGGCGTCCAGGTTCCGGTGCCGAATCGGCACGCCCTTCGGAACACCGGTGGAGCCCGAGGTGAAGAGGATGTACGCGACTCCGTCCGGGTCGAGCGCGTCGTCGGCCGGGGCGGTGAGGGTGGTGGGAGCGGCCCGCAGGGCCCGCCGCACGTCGTCCTCGCCGACGGTGATCACCGGCACTCCGGTGCCGTCCGCGAGCGAGGTGTCCTTGCCGTCGTCGGCCAGCACGGCGTCCAGCCGGGCGAGTTCGAGGATCTCACGGCTTCTGGCGGCCGGGTAGTCCTCGCTCAACGGGACCACGGTGCCACCGCCACGCAGCACGCCGAGGTAGCCGGCGTAGGCGGCCACGCTGCCTGCGGCGAGTAGCCCCACTCGGGCCGGCCGCGGCCCGGTCGCCGCGACCACGCGGGCGGCCAGCGCACTGGAAGCGGCGTCCAGTTGGCCGTAGCTCAGCCGTTGCCCGGCGACGACCAGCGCGTCCTGATCGGGGACGCGGCGGGCGGTGTCGGCGAACCAGGAGTGCAGGGTCTTCGCGGGCAAGGAATCACCCTCCCTCCGCGGGCATGACCCGCGGCGTCCGAAGCGGCCAGCAGATGACGTTCAGTCAGGCGATCCAGGTGCCGATCGTACAGACTGCGAAATGATACAGATCGTCAAAGTATCGTGCAGCCACGGGAGTTGGTGGCTGATACATACGCGTCAGATCGGGCGCCGAGAAGTCCGGAAACAGGTGTGGGACGTGTCGGTGGGTGATGGTCCGGGGCGCCCCGGGTTCCACCCGATGCGGGCAGCGGCTGCCTCTCGGGCTCAGCGGGCCAGCAGGTCCTGGAGCGCCGCCGCGATCTCGTCGGGTGCCTCCTCGGCCATGAAGTGCCCCGCTCGGGTCAGCCGGTGGTCCAGGTCCGGCGCCCACGCCTGCCACACCCCGGCGGCGTCGTAGCCCAGCTGTGCGCCCCAGTCCTGCTGGACGACCGTCACGGGCATGGCCAGCTGCGACCCGGCGTCCAGGTCCGCTTGGTCGTGCAGGACGTCGATGCCCGCCGAGGCCCGGTAGTCCGCGACGATCGATGTCACCGCCGCGGCGCTCGCTCGCAGGTACTCGGCACGCACCTCCTGCGGCATGGTGGTCGGATCGTCGGCCCAGGCGTCGAGGAACGAGCCGAAGAACGCGTCCGCGCTGCCCGCGATCATCGCCTCCGGCAGGCCCGGCGGCTGCGCCATGAGGAAGAGGTGGTAGCCGACCGCCGCCGAGGTGCCGTGCAGGACGTTCCACATGTCGAGCGTCGGCACGATGTCGAGGATGCCCAGATGCGTGATGGTCTCGGGGTGGTCCAATCCCGCCCGGAAGGCGACCAGGGCGCCCCGGTCGTGGCCGACGAGGGCGAAGCGCTCGTGGCCGAGCGCCGCCGCCAGGGTCACGATGTCGGCGGCCATGGTGCGCTTGGCGTACACAGCGGGGTCGGTGGCCGCCGGCTTGTCGCTGGCGCCGTAGCCCCGCAGGTCAGGACAGATCACCGTGTGCTCGTCGGCGAGCCGCTCGGCGACGTGTCGCCACATCAGGTGGGTCTGGGGGAAACCGTGCAACAGCACGACCGGACTGCCGCCGCCACCGACAGCGGCGGCCAGCTCCACACCGTCAGCGACGGGCAGCCGGATGTGATCGAAGCCGGGAAGGGTGAGCGTCATGAAAGGCCGTCCTTGTCGGGTGGGGAGTGGGGAACTGACGGGATCAGCCTGGGCGACGGCGATCAGCAGCCGATCAGTACGGTTGGGCGCAGCCGACCTCCGGCACGGAGGATGGGGGCATGCGAATCGACGTGCTCGGTGCCGTGCGGGCCCTCCGCGACGACGGCAGCCCGGTTGACCTGGGCGGGCCCCGCCATCGCGAGGTACTCGCCCGGCTCGTCGCCGCCGAGGGACGGATGGTCACCACCGACACCCTTGTGGACGACCTGTGGACCGATCCGCCGGCCCGCGCCGTGGGCGCTTTGCGCACGTTCGTCGCCGCGCTGCGCCGTGCCCTCGAACCCGACCGGCCGCCTCGCGATCCGCCGCGCGTCATCGTCACCGAAGGTCCCGGCTACGCGCTGCGCCTGCCGCGCGAGGACGTGGACGTCCATCGGTTCCAGGACACCCTGGCCCGCGCCCGGCGCACCCCCGACGCGGCGACCGACCCCGACGCGGCGACCGACCTCGGCGCGGCGCTCGCGGCCTGGCGCGGCCCCGCCTACGCCGATGTGCCCGGCTCCGCATGGGCGCAGCGCGAGCGGACCCGGCTGGAGGAGTTGAGGCTGGAGGGGGTGGAGCTGCGCGCCCGTATCCTCCTCGACTCCGGGAAGGGGGCCGATCTCGTCGCCGAACTGGGTGCCCACGTCGCCGACCATCCGTGGCGCGAGCCGGCCTGGGGGCTGCTTACCCGCGCGCTGTACCGGGCGGGCCGCCAGGCCGACGCGCTGGCCACCCTCCGCCGCGCCCGCGCGATGCTCGCCGATCAACTCGGGCTCGACCCCGGCGCGGACCTTCAGCGCCTGGAGACGGACATCCTGGGCGGGTCCGCCGTCCTCGACAGGTCCGCGCCCCGCGAAGGCGCACGTACCGCGTGGACCGGCCCTGGTGTCCGGCTCGGCCCGCGCACCACCGTGGATCTGGCCCGCACCCTCGCGCTCGCGGGTGGCGACGCCCTCGTCCACTCGCGGCGCGATCGCCTCGCCGCGGTCCGGGCGGCGGAACGCACGGGAGACCTCTCCCTGACCGCCCGGATCATCGGCGCCTACGACGTGCCCGCTCTCTGGAGCCGGGCCGACGACCCCGAGCAGTCCCGCGCCGTCGTCGCGGCTGCCGAGCGCACGCTCACCGCGCTCGGCCCCGACGCCCCCGCCGACCTACGCGCCCGGCTCCTGGCCACGGTCGCCGTCGAGAGCCGCAGCGCCGATCTGGCCGGGACCGAGCTGAGGCGCGCGCAGCAGGCGGCACGGCAGGCCGAGGCGCTGGCCCGGGACCTGGCCGAACCCGCGCTGCTGGCGTTCGCCCTCAACGGGGTGTTTCTGCACTCCTTCACCCGCCCCGGGCTCGCGGCGGTACGGGACAGGACCGGCGCCGAGATCCTCGACCTGGCCACCCGGCACGAGCTGCCGAACTTCGCCGTACTCGGCCGGCTCGTCCGCCTGCAATCCGCCTCGGCCCTCGGCGACCTCGACGCCGCGACCGCGCACGCCCGGGCCGCCGAACAGCTCGCCGCCACCATCGAGGCGCCCCTTGTCTCCGTTCTCACCGGGTGGTTTTGGGCCCGGGCCACGGCCGCCCGCAGCACCGAACCCGGCGGACCGAGTGCCGCCACGGCGGCAGCGCACTACCGCGCGGCCGAGGACGCCCTGCGGACGGCCGGAATGCCGGGGCTGCACCGTGGCCTGTTCCCGCTCGCTCTGCTGGGGCTGCGCCTGCTGCACGACCGGCCCGCGCCCACCGACCCGCACCTCGACTGGGGCCCGTACCGCCCTTGGGCCCGACCCCTCGTGCTGCTCGCCCAGGACCGGGGCGAGGAGGCCCGTGCCGCCCTCGCCGCGGTGCCCGAACCACCGCGTGACCATATGCAGGAGGCGCTGTGGTGCCTGACCGTCCGCGCCGCCGTGCGCCTCGGCGAGCCCAAAATCGCCGCACGCGCCGGGGCCGCCCTGCGCGATGCCCATGCAGAACACGCAGGCGCCGCCGGCGGAATGCTGACCCTGGGCCCGGTGGCGCGGTACCTGGCGGAGGCGGAGGCATGCGCCGGAGCGGGATAGCGACAGCGATGCGCGAACCCCGAGCCCGTGGCGCCCGCCGCACGGCCCCGGCGTGCTAGTGCCCCAACAGGCAACATTCGCTTCGTCACGACGCCCGGCACGCTCCCCCGAGCTCTTCGAGCAGGGGGCACCCCCACTCGCCGCACCGGGCACAAGCCCAAGTACGTCCAGTACGAGGGCTTGCACCCGGCACGCCGAGAGCACGCACCAGACGCCGCTCCTCAACGGGCAAACGTTGCCTGCCGGGGCACTAGGGACGCCTCCGGCAGGTGGTGGCGGCCGGTGCCGTTTCCCGATGTTCACGCTGTCATCCCTCTATGCAACGTGCCCATGCTGCCTTTCCAATGGCACCTAGCCAGGAGAAGGAGGCACGCTGATGGGGTTGTACGCCGACGAGGACGTCACACTTCCCAATTCCGTGCTGGGCAAGGCACAACTGCTGCTCGCCGCGTTCGAATCGGGTGCGGTCCGGCTGCGCCTGAGCGAGCTGAGCCGGCGGTCGGGGGTGCCGAAGGCGTCGGCCTACCGCCTCGCTCAGGAACTGGTGCAATGGGGTCTGCTCGACCGGCAGGAGGAGACGTACCAGCTCGGTATGCGGCTGTTCCAGCTCGGCCAGCGCGTTCCCGCCTCCGCGGTGCTGCGCTCCGTGGCGCGCCCACTGCTCACCGACCTGTTCACCCGCACCCGGGCCACGATCCATCTCGCGGTGCTCGACGGAACCCATGTTCTCTTCCTCGAAAAGATCGCCGGAGGGGCGAACGTGCACACGCATTCGCAGCTCGGCGGCAGGTTGCCGGCGTCCTGCACGGCGACGGGAAAGGTGCTGCTCGCCCTGTGCCCGGACGGCCACCGGCACATCGGGCGACTCGCCGCCGGCGCCGACCTTCCCACGCTGACCGACCGGTCGGTGAAGTCCGCGGGCGCGCTCGACCGGCAGTTGATCGCTGTGCGGCGCCAGGGCTTCGCCCACGAGGTCGGGGAGGTCAGGACCGGGTACGCCAGTCTCGCCGTGCCCGTGGTGCACCCCGATGGGGGCGTGCACGCGGCGGTGTCGGCCACCGGGCCGGTGTCCGAGGTCTCGGTGGAGCGCCTGCTGCCCATGCTGCGTACTACGGCGGCCGGCATCGCCAGGGGGCTCACCCAAGACCCGGAGCCGCGGGTTCGGTGAGCGGAACACGTATCTGGCCGCCCGGCCCCGGGGAGGTGATCGTGAGGCTCCGCCCGCAGAGGAGGGGAAGGAGCCGAAGTGGGAACAGACCCGTCGCCGCTGCGCGTGCTCGATCTGACCGATGAACTGGCCTACCAGGGTGCACGGTTGCTGGTGGGCCTGGGAGCGGACGTGGTACGGATCGAGCCGGGCGCGGACTTGGATCCCGCGGCCGAGGTGCACTGGCACGCGGGGAAACGCTGGGTGGAGGTGTGCGGGGAGGACGGGCTCGACGAGCTGGCGCGAGGCGCCGACGTCATTCTCGAAAGCGGACCCGCCGCACGGTTGCGCGGGCTGCGTGCTGACGACGGCACGTCCCGGTGGCCGCATGCCGTGCACGTGGTGGTGACACCCTTCGGCCTGACCGGCCCGCGGCGCGACTGGGTCGGCGACGACCTCGTTCTGGCGTCGGCGGGCGGGATGACCTGGCTCGGCGGGCGGCCCGACGGACAGCCGAAGCCGCCGCCACGCGAGCAGGCACTGCAGACGGCCGGAGCGCAGGCGGCGATCGGGGCGCTGCTCGGCGTCGTGTCGGGGCGGGGACAGCTGGTCGACCTCTCCGTTCAGGAGGCCGTCGCCGCCACCCTTGAGACCGCCGCCCTCGCCTGGATCCACGCCGGGCGCGTCCCGGTCCGCAATGGCGGAGTGTACGAGCATGTGGCGCACCGGATCTTCGCCGCGGCCGACGGTTATGTGGCCGGCGGCTACTCGGGCAGCGACCGTATGTGGACCGACCTGCTGGCGTGGCTGGTGGAGCGCGGCGAAGCCGGTGACCTGGCCGAGGAACGCTGGAACGACGCCGCCTTCCGCTGGCGGGGGCGACCCCATGTCGACGAGCTGGTACAGCGGTTCGTGGCGCGGTGGCCGGCCGCCGACCTCGCACGGGAGGCGCGAGCGCGCGCTCTGCCCTGGGCGGAGGTGGTACCGGCGCAGCGGCTGCCGGCCAACCCGCAGCTGCGCGACCGCGGCTTCCTCGTCACGATCACCGGCGACGGGCTGCCGAAGGGCGGTGTGGCGGACGTCGGCTTCCCGTGGACGCGACTGCCCCGGCCCCTCGTACTGGAGGCGATTCGCAAGGTGCCGCGGCCCGAGAGGCCCTGGCGGCACCCGAAGCCACGCGGCCTGAGCGCCTCGGCGAAGCCCCGGGCCTTGCAGGGGGTGCGAGTGCTGGACCTGACCTGGGTGCTCGCCGGACCGTACGTCACGAAGCAGCTCGGTGAGCACGGCGCGGACATCGTCAAGGTCGAGTCGAGGCACCGGCCGGACCCCACGCGGTTCGCCCTCTCGATGCATCTGCGACCGGGCGACGACCCCGACGACAGCGGGTACTTCCTCAACTTCAACCGGAACAAGCGGAGCGTCGCCCTCAATCTGCGGACCGGGGAGGGCCGACGCCTGTTGCGGGAGCTGGTGCCGCACTGCGACGTGGTCGTGGAGAACTACAGCCCGGGTGTGCTCGCCCGGTGGGGCATGGACTACGCGTCGCTGCGCGAGCTGAATCCCGAGGTGATCCTGGTGTCGATGGCGGGGGTCGGACAGACCGGCCCCTGGCGCCGGGCCGTGACGTTCGCCGACACGCTCGCCGCGATGTCGGGCCTGTCCAGCGAGACCCGCGACCCGGGCGGCCCGCCGCAGGGCCTCACCTTCGGGCTCGGCGACATGGTCGCCGCCAATGCCGCGGTGCTCGCCACGCTCGACCTGCTCGCGCAGGGGCGCGGCGGACAGGTGGACCTGTCCCAGCTGGAGGCGATGGCCGCGACCATGGGACCGGCCGTACTGGAGCCGGTGCTCGGCGGGGGCGAACCGGATCCGCGAACCGCCGAGTACCCGAACCGGTCGCCGCATGCGGTGCCGCACGGTGTGTATCCGGCGGCCGGGGACGACCGGTGGGTGGCCGTCTCCGTGACGGACGATGTGCAGTGGCGCGCGCTGACCGGTCTCGTCGCCCTGCCGTGCCGCGACGGCGGCCTGGCGGCTCGGCGCGCTCACGAGGACGCCATCGACGCGGCCCTGGCGGCCTGGACACGGACACAGGACGCCTGGGAACTCGCGGCGCTGCTGCAGGCGAAGGGCGTTCCGGCGGCGGTCGTGGCCACCGGGCAGGACCTGGTGGAATCCGATGAGCAGCTCGCGGCCCGCGGCTTCTACCCCGTGCTTGAGCATCCGCTGGCCGGACCGGTCCGGCACGAGGGCATCGTCCCGCGGCTGGCCGCGACGCCCGGGGCGCTCACCGCGCCCGCGCCCCTCCTGGGCCAGCACACCCGCCAAGTCCTGCATGAGCTGCTCGGCCTGGCCGACGACGAACTCGACGTCCTGGCCGCGAAAGGCGTAACCGAATGACCAAGGAGAACGAGGAGAACATCGTGACGGCACCCTCCGTACTCGACGTGTCTCGTGACGGCGCCGTGGCCACGGTCCGGGTCGACCGGCCCAAGGCGAACGCCGTCGACCCGGCGATGATCGAGGAGTTCCGCACGGTCCTGCCGTCGCTCGCGGGCGACCCGGGGGTGCGCTGCATCGTCATCACCGGCACCGGTCGCTTCTTCATCGCCGGTGCCGACATCGCCGTGATGCGGGATCTGTCGGCGGGCAACCAGGCCAGGATGCGGCGCTGGATCGACGTCCAGCGGCTGATCGAGCAAGCACCGAAACCGGTCGTCGCGGCGATGAACGGACATGCCCTCGGCGGCGGTGCCGAGCTGTCGCTGGCCTGCGATCTCCGCATCATCTCCGCCGAGGCCACGTTCGGGTTCCCGGAGATACGGCTCGGTCTGTTCCCCGGCGCCGGGGGCAGCCAGCGACTGCCGCGGCTGGTCGGACCGCATCTGGCGAAACGGCTGATGATCGAGGGTGAACGGCTCGCGGCGCAGCGGGCCCTGGAACTGGGACTCGTCGATGTGGTCGCGGAACCGGCCGCGTTCGAGGCCCTGGTCGCCGAGCGGGCCCGGCTCCTCGCCGCGAAGCCGACGGCGGCCGTCGCACTGCTCAAGCGCGTGGTGGACGAGGGCTACGGGCTGCCCGTCGAGCAGGCGCTGGAGCACGAGGAGAAGGGCGTGGCCGAGCTGACCCGTACCGCCGACGCGGCGGAGGGCCTACAGGCGTTCCTGGACAAGCGCGAAGCGGTGTTCACCGGCCACTGATCATGGACGGGCGATCGGGCCGACAAGGTGTCAGTCCCGTCTCGGACGCCGTCTCGGATCCCGCCTCGGGTGCCGACCGCGCCCGGTACGGGTTCGCTGAGCGGACCGTCGTGCTGGGCCTGGGGCCGGCACGGTGATGGGCTCGACTCCGTACAGCCCAACTCGTACAGGAGGACTGGCATGTCACCAGCACCGGAGAGCCACTACGCGGATGGCGCCGGAATCCGCTACCACTACCACGATCTGGGCTCCGGGCCCGACACGGTCTTTCTGCACGGCGGGGGCCCGGGCTGCACCGCGTGGAGCGACTTCGGGCCGGTCGCCCCGCTGTTCGCGGCCGACCGGCGCTGTCTGCTCGTCGACATCCACCAGTACGGCAGGTCGGAGAAGTCCCGTATCGAGGGGCCGATGTGGGACCACCACGCGGCCAGGACGGTCGGCCTGCTCGACACCCTCGGCGTGGATCGCGCCGACTTCGTGTGCAACTCCTGGGGCGGCACGATCGCGCTCAACCTGGCCGCGAAGTACCCGGACCGGGTCCGGTCCCTGGTCGTCACCGGCAGCATGCCGGTCTTCTACGGCCCCCTGGCCCCGCTCCCCGAGAACGGGCACCGCGGCCGCACGGCCCGCGACGTCTACTACGGCGGCGAGGGCCCGACCCGCGAGAAGATGCGCCAACTGATCACCAGGCTGGAGTGGTACGACGGTGCGAAGCTCCCCGAGGAGACCCTGACCCTGCGCTACGAGCAGAGCCTCGACGAGGGCGAGCGCGCGCTCGCCGCGATGTCCGACTCGCCGCGCGGCGACTGGCAGGACCTGACGGAGGAACTGGGCCGGATCCAGGCGCCGACGCTCTTCATCTGGGGCATGCAGGACGCGTTCCTCACCCCGGACTATCCGCTGATGCTCGCGCGCATGGTGCCGGGCGGCAGTCTGCATGTGATGGACCACGCCTCGCACCACCTCCAGGAGGAGCGTCCCGATGCCTACCACTCAGTGGTCAGCGGCTTCCTCGGCTCCCTTTCCTGAACCGCCTTCTCCCCTTCCTGAACCCGCCCTCTTCCCAACTCCCGGACGGAGTACCGGCCCGTGACCATCTGGACCGAGATCAGCCCCACCCCCTTCCGCCTCGAATACGTCGATGCCGCAGGCGTCACCACCCGCACGCTGCGGGCGGGCGACCCGGCCGCGCAGTCCGTCGTCTTCCTGCACGGCACCAGCGGCCACTTGGAGGCTTTCGCGCGTAACATCAGCGCGCACGCCGGGTACGACGTGCACGCCCTCGACCTGCTCGGCCACGGCTACACCGGCAAGCCCGACCGGCCCTACGAGATCGCCGACTATGTCGCCCACCTCATGGACTACCTGGACACCGTCGACATCGACAGTGCCCACATCGTCGGCGAGTCCCTCGGCGGCTGGGTCGGCGCCCGCGCCGCCATCGACCACCCGGAGCGGGTGCGCAGCCTCCAACTGCTGTGCTCCGGCGGCACCGTGGCCAACCCCGAGGTCATGCACCGCATCCGCACGAGCACCAAGAACGCTGTCAGGAGCGACGACCTCGACCTCACTCGCAAGCGGATGCAGCTGCTCATGGCCGACGACAAGGACGCCACCGAGGAACTGGTCGAGGTCCGGCACGCGATCTACCACACACCGGAGTTCGTCGCGGGCGTCGACAACCTTCTCTCCCTCCAGGACATGGAACGGCGCCGGCGCAACCTCCTGCGCCCCGAGCAGCTGAACCGGATCACCCAGCCGACGCTGATCGTGTGGGGCCGCCAGAACCCGTTCGGCGAGGTGCCCGAGGCCACGGCGATCCATCGGGCCGTGGGCGGCTCCCAGTTGGAGCTGCTGGAGAACTGCGGGCACTGGCCGCAGCACGAGCAGGCCGAGCATTACAACGCTCTCAGCCTCGCCTTCCTGAGCAAGGCGGCCGACTGATGCGGGCGGCCCGGTTCCATACGTGGGGCGCCGCGCCGGTTGTCGAGGAGGTGCCCGAACCCGTACGCGGGCCGGGAGAGGTCCTGGTCCAGGTGGAGGCGGGCGGGGTCGGGCACCTCGATGTGACCGTCTCCTCGGGTGAGTTCGGCATGAGGCCGCAGCTGCCGTACATCGGAGGCGTCGAGGGAGCGGGGACCGTTCTGGAGGCCGACGACGACTCCGGCCTCGCACCCGGCACCCAGGTCGTACTGCGCGGCGGTGGCCTCGGCATCGTCCGCGACGGTACGTGGACGGAGCGGGTCAGCGTGCGGCGCAAGGCCGTCACCCCGCTTGAGGCTCCGCTCCAACCGGCCGTGGCGGCCGGCTTCTTCGTCCCGGCCACCACGGCCTACGTCGCGTTGCACGACGTCGCCGAGGTGGTCAAGGGCGAGGAGGTCATCGTCGTCGGGGCGGCCGGGGCGGTCGGCTCCATGGTCGCCCAGCAGGCGCTCGCGGCGGGCGCGCGGGTGACCGGCGTGGTGGGCCGGGCCGATCAACTGGCCGATGTGCCCGAGGGGGCGCGGGCCGTGGTGCCGGCCCACGCCGAGGACCTCGCGCAGGCCCGCTCGGCCTCGCTCCTCGTCGACACGCTCGGCGGCGAGGGCCTGATCGGCCGCAGCCGGTGGGTGCGGCAGGGCGGTCGCGCGGTCGTCATCGGGTACGTGGCCGGTCCGCGCGTCGAACTCGACCTGCCCAGCTGGCTCCTGGACGACGTCGCCCTCCTCCCCGTCAACATGATCCGCCAGGAACGCCGGGCCCGCGAGATCTCGGGCGAACTCGTGCGACGGCTCTCCTGCGGTGACCTCACGCTGCCCGTCGAGACGTTCGGGCTCGGCGACACCCCGGCCGCGTTGGAGGCGCTGCGGAACGGCCGGGTGCGGGGGCGGGCGGTCGTCCTCCCCGGCCGGGACGGGTAGCGCGGCACACGACGGAGCCGGACCCCGATATCCCCCGCGCCCTTCGGTGGCGCGGGGAACGGCGCGCACGTGACGACGCACCCGGCTCGGTACCGCACACTCAGCCGCACCGGTCTCAGCCGCATCGGTCCCAGGTCACGGCCGTGACGCCGCGCTCGCGCAGCGCCGCCTTGCGGACCTTGCCGGTCTCCGTGAGCGGCAGCGCCTCGACGATGTCGACATACCGGGGCACGGCGAACCCGGGCAGCTCCCCCGCACAGTGGCGCGCCAGGTCCGCCGGGTCGAGCGCGCACCCCGCACGCGGTACGACGGCCGCCATCACCTCCTCCTCGGCCAGTTCGGAGGCCACCGGGAACGCGGCCGCCTGGGCGACCGCGGGGTGAGCGCGAAGCGCCGTCTCCACCTCGTACGAGGAGATGTTCTCGCCGCGGCGCCTGATGCAGTCCTTGACGCGGTCGATGAAGCGGAACCAGCCGTCGGGGTCGCGGACCACGCGGTCCCCGGTCCGGCGCCAGGAGCCTGGCGGTTCCTCGGGATGCCCCAGGTACCCGGTGGCGAAGGCGAATTCCCGTTCGGTGCGGACGACGAGTTCACCTGGTGTGCCGTCGGGGACCGGGGTGAGGTCCGCGCCGACGACCTTGGCGTGGAAGCCCGCACGGACCGTTCCCATGAATCCCGGCCGATGGTCGTCGGGCGTGTGCCCGATGACCAGGTTGGTCTCCGTGGAGCCGAACCCGTCGACGAGGGTGACGCCGAAGCGCTCCCGGAACGAGTGCCACAAGGGGCCGGGAGTGGCGGGCGCGAGGCCGCGCCACGCCCGGTGTGTGCGCTCGTCCGGAGCCGGGGGCCGGGCGAGCAGCATCGGGACCATCGCGCCGAGGAGGTAGACACAGGTGGCCTCGGTCTCGGCCACGCGCGACCAGTAGCGCGAGCCGGAGAAGCGCTCGTCGACCACCACTTGCGCGCCCACCGTCATCGCCTGCGCCAGCGTGTTGAGGGCGTTGGTGTGAAAGAGGGGCAGACACGTGTAGAGGGTGTCGTCGGCGGTGAGGCGGAGGGCGTCGGCCACGTTCCGTCCCCACCACACGAACTGGGCCTGCGGGCAGCGCACCCCACGTGCGGGTCCGGTGGTGCCGGAGGTGAACAGAACGGCGCCGGTGTCACCCGGCTGCGATGCGAAGGGGGCGACCGCCTCCGCCGTTGCGGGCGTGGGGGCGTCGTCCGCGCCGAGCACCCACACCCGGCCCTCGTACCCGGCATCCGCCGCGCGCTGTGCCGACTCGCCCTCGGCGTAGAGGAAGCGCGGCCCGGCCTCCTGGAGCGCATGGCGCAGCAGCCGCCCGTGCAGGGCGGTGTGCAGCGGTACCACGACCGCGCCCAGCCAGGCACAGCCGAGGATCAGATCGACCAGTTCCACTCGGTTGGGCAGCAGCGCGGCGACCCGGTCCCCCGGCCGGCAGCCCCGGGCCGCCAGCGCGCCGGCCATCGTGGCCGCGGCCGTGCGTGTCTCCTCGTAGGTACGCCGAACGCCGCTGGTCCGCAGAAAGGTCCGGTCGCCGAACTGCGTGGCCGCCGCGTCGACGAGGCCGGGGATCGTCATGCGGTTCATGCGCGGATGGTGTCCGTCGCCCACGTGCCGATCAAGGCCGCCGGTTCGCTCAGCGGTCCACCGCGGCCCGGGTCCGTTCACCGGAACAGTCCCATAGGCGGCGGCCGGGCCACGGCGGATGCTCGTGGCCGCACACCGGCAGAAGCAGGAACAGGAGGCCACGGCAGGATGACGACGAGCGAAGAAGCACCGGACCGCAAGGAGGCCGCCGCCAGGACGCCGGCCCGCTCGCGACGCGGGGCCGCCGACAGACCGGGTCGCCAGGACTGGTCGTCCTGGCCCCACTACGACGCGGCGGGATCCGGTTTCCGCGGCTACTGGTACCCGGTCACCTGGTCGACCCACATCACCGGCAAGCCGCTCCCGTTCACCATCTGCGGCGAGAAGATCATGCTGATCCGCGACGGGGGCCGGGCGTACGCACTGCACGATCGCTGCCCGCACCGCGGTGTCCCGCTGTCCGAGGGCGACCAGCAGTTCCAGTCCACGGTCAGCTGCCCGTACCACGGCTGGACCTTCGACCTGCCCACGGGCAAGCTGTCCGCGGTGATCACCGACGGCCCCGGCTGCCGCCTGACCGGCAAGCTGGGGGTGCGCACCTACCCGGTCGAGGAACGCCTGGGCATGGTGTGGGTGTACCTCCCCGTCGCGGCCGAGCAGCCGCACCCGATCGACGAGCAGCTGCCCGAGGAGCTGGTCTCCAACGCCTTCGTGATGGGCGGCCGCATCCAGCCGCGCGCCGGCAACTGGCGTTTCGCCTGCGAGAACGGCTTCGACGAGGGGCACGCCAAGTACCTGCACCGGACGGCTCTTTGGCGGCTGCTCAAGCCGATGCCCACCTGGAACATCACCAGGATCGTGCCGCAGGGCCGCTGGATCTACCGCGTGCAGGACGAGGTTCACTGGGAGGCCGACTTCCCGGGTGTCGGCCGCTGGACCAACAAGCGCTGGTGGAAGAAGCAGCCGCCGAAGGAGACCTTCAACATCGGAAACACCGGCAGGCCGGACAGGGTCGATCCCACCATCGAGGCCCAGGAGTTCCCGGGATTCGCCTCGCTGTCGATGCCGGGTGTGCTGCGCATCGCGTACCCGAACTTCATCCACTACGAGTTCTACGTCCCGGTCGACGACGACCACCACCGCTACGTCGGCGTCATGGTCAACTTCACCCAGGGCTGGGAGACCCTCCGTTTCTATGCCAAGTACCTGGGCGCCGTCCGCTGGTTGTTCCACGGCCAGTTCTCCGGGCAGGACGCCTGGATGGTCGATGTGACCGACGCGCCCCCGGAGAAGCTCTACCGGCCCGACGTGTCGCTGACCGCCTGGCGCAACCTCAGCGAGGAGGAGTACGGCAGAAAGCTCGCGGCCGTCGAGGTCACCGCGACCACCGCCGACTCCGACTCCAAGACCGCGAAGGAGACCTGACCATGGCCCGTACTCTGTTCACGCTGCTCGCCGGGGCCGCCATCGCGCTGGCGCTCCCGCTCGCCAAGAAGCGCTTCGAGCAGACCACCATGACCCAGGTCCACCGGGTGAACCAGTGAGCGCGGTGGGGCTGGCGGGGCTGGACGAGCGGCGCCGCGCCTGGGTGTCGGAGGCATGGCGGCATGTCACCCCCGAGCGGCTGCGCGAGTTGATCGTGCCCCTGGTCGGCATCCCCAGCCCGACCGGCGACGAACGGCCGCTCGCCGAGCACATCGCCGCCACGCTGGCCTCCGTCGGCCTGCGCGCCCGCCTCCAGCCGATCGACGGCTGTCAGGCGAACGCCTGGGCCCGGCTCGACGGCGACGGCAGCGGTCCCGACCTGATGCTCTACGCGCCCATCGACACCCTCACGGTGGGCGTGGAGAGCGAGGACCTGCCGTGGATCGGGCCCGAGTTGCGGGAGGACATGCGCCCGCAGGCCACCGTCTACGACGACCTGGTGACCGGTCTCGGCGCCGCCAACCCCAAGGGCCACGCGGCCTGCGTGATGATGGCCGCCGAGGCGATCTCGCTGGCCGGCGTCCCGCTCACCGGCGACCTGGTCGCCGCCTTCGGCGCGGGCGGTATGCCCACCAATGCCCGCCCGGGCAGTAGCCGCGCCAACACCGGGCAGGGCGTGGGCTGTTCGTTCCTGCTGGAGCAGGGTGTGTGGACCGACTACGCGATCATCGCCAAGCCCGGCTGGACGGTGTCCTGGGAGGAGGTGGGCCTGGTGTGGTTCGAGGTCACCGTGCACGGCATCCACACCTACGCGGGCTCGCGCCACCGCCTCCCGTACGACAACGCGATCGACCGCGCCGGCGACGTCGTACGGCATCTGGAGCAGTGGTTCGTCGAATACGCCGGGCGGCACACGCGGGGCACGGTCGCCCCGCAGGGCATCGTGTCGTCGGTGCGCGGCGGCTGGCCACGGATGGCGGCGGTGACACCGGCCAGCTGCACCCTGCGGGTGGATCTGCGGATCGGCCCGGACACGACGCCGATCCGGGCGAAACGGGAATTCACCGCGGCCGTGGCACAGTTGCGGCGCGAGCTGCCGGGCCTGGACGCCACGGTGGAGATGCTCCTGGCCATCCCGGGCACCCGGACCAGCCGGGAGAGCTGGATCTTCCGCAGCGCCGTGGCGGGCTGGGAGGCATTCGAGGGGCGCGCGCACGAGATCATCCGCGGCAACAGCGGTGCGACCGACGCGAACATCCTGCGGGGGCGGGGCATCCCGACCGTGCGGGTAGGCATGCCGAAGGTCACCGAGGCTCCCTTCGACATCGACTTCTCCCGTGGCATGAACACCGTGTCCGTACGGGACATGGAACAACTGACCCGCCATCTGATCCGCACGGCCGTCGACACCGTCACCCGCTCGCGCGAAGAGCTGGAAGGAGCAACGGCATGACCGAGATCGTGCTGGGTGTGGGCGCCTCCCACAGCACGCTGATGAACACCCACTGGGAGCAGACCCTCCACAAGGACCGCGCCGAACGCTTCCGCGACGCGCTCGGCGAGGCACGCCGGGCGCTGGCGAAGGCCCGCCCGGACACCGTCGTCCTGGTCGGCTCCAACCACTTCCGCGGGTTCTGGCTCGACCTGATCCCCGCCTTCACACTCGGCGTCGGCGAGTGCGTCGCGAGCGGCGAGTCCGGCACTCCGAAGGGGCCACAGCCCGTGGACGTGCCGCTCGCCCGGCACATCGCGAACTCCCTTGTGGAAAGCGGGCGTTTCGACCTGGCGTTCTCCGCACGGCTGCAGATCGACCACGGGCAGTCGCATGCGATCCAGTACCTGCTGGACGGGCTGGACGTGGAGATCGTGCCGCTGGTGGTGAACGTGTTCGCGCATCCGTTGCCGACGCCCCAGCGGTGCGAGCGGTTGGGGCGCGCGATCCGCGACGCGGTGCTCGTCTTCCCGCACGACCGGCGCGTCGCGGTGGTCGGCTCGGGTGGGCTCTCGCACCGTCTTCCATGGCCGGACTGGCGCGATCCGCAGGGCGAGGACGAGGAGTTCATGGTCGGCGCCTGGCTCGACGGCCGGGAGAACTGGCAGGAGTACGATTCCCGCCGCCGCGAGATCATCAGGGCCGCGGAGGCGGCCATCACACCCGAGTTCGACGAGGAGTTCCTGTCCCTGATCGAACGTGGCGAGGCACACCGGCTCAGCACCTACACGACGGAGCAGTTGGAGCAGGCGGCGGGCAACGGTGGGCAGGAGCTGCGTACGTGGCTGCTCATGGCCGCCGCGCTCGATCACACACCCGGTCGGCGGCTCGCCTACGAACCGATGCCGGAGTGGCTCACCGGGATGGGCGTCGCGGTGCTGGAGCCGCAGGCGCAGCGCGCATGAGCGTCGCGGCCTCAGTGCCGACGGCCGACCGGTGCCGGCCGGCCGCCGAGACCCGTGGCTTCCCGCTCCGCCCCCGGCCCGCCGTGCCGGCGGCCGAAGCCGTCGCCGTCGCCGACTCGATGAACTCCGTTCTGGGAAAGGTCCGTCCGATCCTGGAGGCGTTCACCGCCGAGGACAGCGCGCTCTCGCTGGCCGAGCTGGTGCGCCGGTCGGGGGTGGCCAAGGCCACCGTGCACCGGCTCGCCCAGGAGCTGGTCGCCTGGGGGCTGTTGGAGCGAGAGGGGTGCGACTACCGGCTCGGCCTGCGCATGTTCGAGCTGGGGCAACGGGTGCACCGGCAGCGGATCCTGCGCGAGGCCGTGCAGCCGTACCTGGAGGACCTGCTTCTGATCACTCAGGAGACCATCCACTTCGCCATCCACGACAGCCTCGACGTCGTCTATCTGGACAAGATCTTCCCGCACCGCGGGCTGAACGCCGAGTCCCGGGTGGCGGGACGGCTCCCCCTGTACTGCACGGGGACGGGCAAGGCGATCCTGGCCCACTCGCCTCCGTCGCTCTTCGTCGCCGTGGTACGGGGCGGCCTCAAGCCGTTCACCCGGCACACGGTCGTCTCCCCCGGCCGGCTGCGCGTGCAGCTGGACCGGATACGCGAGGACGGGATCGCGCTGGAGACCGAGGAGATCCGGCTCGGTTACGCGAGCCTCGCCGTGCCCGTCTTCGCCCAGGGCACCAGTCTGGTGGGCGCGCTGTCCGTCACGGCGCCCAGCTACCGGATGGATGTGGCCGGGCACGCGGCGGCGCTGCGGACCGCCGCACTGGGCATAGGCCGGTCGCTCGCCTGAACACGTATGACGAAGGACGAACAGAGGGGCCCGCTGTCCTGCGGGCCCCTCTTGTCCGTCCGCCGGACGTCCTGTCCGGGTGTCCTGTCCGGCGCCCTCTCCAACCGTCCTGTCCGGCCGTCCTGTTCAACGGAACGGCTCCGTTGGTAGGACCGCCCGTTCTTCCTACGCTCGCCAACCATGAGCCAACTCACCGACGACACCGACGACACCGACGTCCTTCTCATCGGTGCCGGTCCGACCGGCCTCTACGGCGCCTACTACGCCGGATTCCGCGGTCTGAGCGTCACCGTCATGGACGTCCTGCCGCAGCCCGGCGGGCAGATCAGCGCGATGTACCCCGAGAAGCCCATCTTCGACATCGCCGGTTTCCTCGCCGTGCGCGGCCGCGACCTGGTGGACAGTCTGGTCGCCCAGGCCGCACCGTACTCCCCCCGTTACCTGCTCGGACACCGGGCCGTCGAGCTGACGCACGATCCGGACGACGGCCGCCCCGTGGTCCGCAGCGACCAGGGCCGCCCGGTGCGGGCGGGGGCCGTCGTCATCACCGGCGGAGTGGGCACGTTCACACCGCGGCCGCTGCCGGCCGGCGAGGAGTTCCTGGGGCGCGGCTTGGTGTACTTCGTGCCGGACCCGGCCGAGCACGCGGGTAAGGATGTGGTGGTCGTCGGCGGCGGCGACAGCGCCTTCGACTGGGCCGCCACGCTCTCCCCCGTCGCCCGCACGGTCACCCTGGTGCACCGCACCGCCCGTTTCCGCGCGCACGCCGCGTCCGTCGAAAAGGCCCGCGCGCTCGGCGTGGGCATCATCACCGACTGCGAGGTCAGCCGCCTGCTCGGTGCAACATGCCTGGAACAGGCGGAGATTCGGCACCGCACGACAAGGGAGACCCGGCTGGTCCGGGCCGACAAGGTGGTCGCGGCCCTCGGCTTCGTCGCCGACCTCGGCCCACTCCAGCACTGGGGTCTGGAGCTGCGGGCCCGGAAGATCGCCGTGGACACCCGCATGGCCACCAATGTGCCTCGCGTGTTCGCCGCGGGCGACATCACCGACTACCCGGGCAAGGTCCGCCTGATCTCGGTCGGCTTCGGCGAGGCGGCCACCGCCGTCAACAACGCGGCCACGGTCCTCGATCCACAGGCCGCCCTCTTCCCCGGGCACTCCACCGAGAAGGAGCACTGACAGACATGGCGTACGTCATCGGCGCGTCCTGCGTCGACATCATGGACCGGTCCTGCGTCGAGGAATGCCCGGTCGACTGCATCTACGAGGGTGAGCGCAAGCTCTACATCAACCCCCTGGAATGCATCGACTGCGGCGCCTGCGAAGTGGCCTGCCCCGAGCAGGCGATCACCGTCGACCGCACGGCGGAACCCGATTTCCGGGAGGACAACCGGCGCTTCTTCACGGAGGTCCTGCCCGGACGCGAGGCCCCGCTCGGCTCTCCCGGCGGGGCAACCTCGTTCGGTCCGGTAGGCATCGACACACCCCTGGTGAGCGCCCGGTGAGCGCCGTGCGGACCCTCGGGCGTCCCGTCGGACCTCTTGACGCGGGCCGACCGCCCGTACAAAGTACGAAGAGTAGGTGAACGAACACATTGCCCCAAGCCCACGAGCGGGTGCGACCGTGTGTCCATGCGATCGGGAGACAACGGGTCACCTCGTGGGCGGCCCGTCGAGGCGACAGATCACGGACGGCGGTAGCGGCCCACACACCGATCCCTCTCGGTCACGGGTCCGCTGAGCGGAATGCGCCCCTTGGCCGCCCTCGTCCGGCAGGGAAAAGTATCGGCCACTGTTCACGATCCATATGACGGATCTCAACCGAGAGGTCTGGCAATGCTCCACGTGACCGGGCTGGGCCCACCCAGCCGCCCCCTCGCAGCAGTCGCTGGGCGAGCAAGACGGATGATGCGCCTGCCACCGCTGATACGGTTCCTCATCGGCAGGGTCCTTCGTGGACTCGCCGTTCTCTTCGTCCTGTCGATCCTCGCGTTCGGACTCGTTCGGCTGCTGCCCGGGAGTCCTGCCGACGTCCTGGCCGGCCCGTACTCCGACGCGGCCACCCGGGCACGGCTGGCCACGGATCTCGGGCTCGACCGGCCTATGACCGAGCAGTACCTGATGTGGCTCGACAGGCTGCTGCACGGGGACTTCGGACTCTCGGTCTACAACGGACTGCCGGTCCTGGACCTCATCAAGCAAAGACTGCCGAACACCTTGGAGCTGGCCCTCGCCGCGACGGTGGTGTCGGTCCTGTGGGGCGTGCCCGCCGGCGCGATCGCGGCCCTTCGCCAGGGCCGGATCGTCGACCGGCTGGCCCGCGCGTCGGCCTTTCTCGGCCTGGCCACGCCGGTGTTCGTCTTCGGTCTCGGTCTGATACTGGTGACCTCGTTCATCGTCCCGGACTGGCCTTCCGTCGGGTTCGTTCCCCTGTCCGATCACCCGTTGCGGAACCTGCAAAGTGTCGTCCTGCCCGCGCTGGCGCTGGGACTCCCCCTCGGTGCGACGCTGTGCCGGTTCATGCGTGCCTCGATGATCGAGGTCTACGAACAGGACTATATGCGTACCGCTCTGGCGACCGGGGCGACCCGTCTGGGGGCGACACTGCGGCACGGGCTGCGGAACGCGTCGGGACCGGTGGTCACGGTGGCCGGGCTGCAACTGGCCGGTCTGGTCGGCAACTCCATCCTGATCGAAAACGTCTTCGCGATCCCCGGTATCGGCCAGCTCACCGTGAACTCACTGCTGCAGAAGGACTATGCGGTGACGCAGGCATGCATCCTGCTGCTGGGACTGACCTACATCCTGATGAACCTCGTGGTGGATCTCATCCACCGGCTGATCGATCCCAAGGTGGGTGAGGCGCGATGAGCGAGTCGTCGTTGCTGTCGGATGCGCAGGTGGCCCGGACGCGGCCCCCGGCGGACACACCCGCCGCTCGCCCTGCACGCCGGATCCGCCGGCTCGGCGCCGGGGTCACCTGCGGTCTGGGCATCCTGATCGTGCTGTTCGCCATGGCCTATGTGGCTCCCATGATCCGGCCCTTCTCGCCGAACGACGTGGCCGGACCGCCCTTCGCCGCGCCCAATGGGACCAACTGGCTCGGCACGGACGACCTGGGCCGGGACTATTTCGTGCGGCTGTGCGTCGCCGGGCGCACATCACTGTCGATCGCACTGGCGAGTTCGCTGCTTGCGCTGGTGGCCGGTTCCGCCATCGGGTTCGCGGCCGGCGTCGGTGGCCGCTGGCTGGACACCGCGCTGATGAGCGGGGTGGACCTGCTGCTGTCCTTCCCTTCCCTCCTGCTCGGGCTTGCCGCGGTCACCGTCCTCACGCCATCGGTGACGACCCTGATCGCGGTCCTGTCGTTCGTGTCACTGCCGCACTTCGCACGGATAGTCCGTGCCCGGTGCCTGGAACTCCGTGATCTGGAATTCGTGCTCTCCGCGCGGATCTCCGGAGTGCGGTCCCCCGTGATCGTCCTCAAACACCTGCTCCCCAACGTCTTTCCGCTGATGATGGTCCAGCTCGCCAACTCGGCGGCCATCGTCATTCTGCTGGAGTCGGCCCTGAGCTACCTCGGCCTCGGAGTTCAGCCACCGACGCCGAGCTGGGGCCGGATGATCGCCGAGTCTCAGATCTATCTGACCATCTCCCCATGGCTGGTTCTCGGAGCCGGAGGGGCCCTGCTGCTGTCCTCGATCGGATGGGGACTCATCGGCGAAGGTTTCGCGACATCACGCCGCTCCGTCGTCTGACCGACCGCCGCGCACAGCGGCAGTGGTCACCTGTCCCCTCCCCGGGGCCCGGAAAGAAGGAACCCACACCATGGCATCACCCAGGCCGGTCAGACGACTGATACTCGTCCTGGCGGCGGTACTCACCGCGTCGACGGCCCTCACGGGTTGCGGAGGCGGAGCCCAGGCGCGGTCCGGTGCCTCAGCCGGCACGCCGCATCGTGGCGGCACCCTCACCATCGGCGACGAAAGCCAGCCACTGAACGGACTCGATCCCATCCTGGCCCAGGCGTTCGACGCGAAACGCCTGGCCGCGCAGTTCTACGAGGGACTGCTCTCCCTCGGTTCCGACGGCAGTACTCTGCGACCGTCGCTGGCGACCTCGTGGAAACAAACAACGCCCACCACTTACGAATTCACGCTCCGCAGGAATGTCACGTTTCACGATGGCCGGCCGCTGAAAGCCGGCGATGTCGTCTTCAGCCTCAAACGGATCGTCGATCCCGCCGTCCACTCGCCGTACGCGTCGCTCTACCACATCAAGGATGTGACCGCGCCGAGCGACCACACGGTCGTGGTGAAGCTGGCCAAACCGCAGGCGTCGCTGCTGCATCTGCTCGCCCAGCCCTGGAGCGCCGGCATCGTGAACGAACGATGGGTCCGGTCCCACTCGGCCAACCATCTCAAGACGCACGAGAACGGGACGGGGCCCTACAAGCTCGCGGAGTTCCGGGAAGGCGCCCTGATCAAGACCGTTCGGTTCGCCGACTACTGGGACCAGCCGAAGCCGTACATCGACACCATCAACTATCAGGTCATGCCCGATGAGTCCACCCGGGTCCAGGCATTGGAGTCCGGAACCGTGGACGCCATCCAGGTGACGCTGCCGAAGATCGCGACGATGCTCAAGCAGCGCAGGTTCACGGTGGGCCCCGGATACAACGTGGGCGCCTACTGGCTGGGACTGAACACCGTGGACGGCCCACTGGCGAACGAGAAGGTGCGCGAGGCGATCAGCATCGGCATCGACCGGAAGCAGCTGATCAGCATCGGGGCACAAGGGGCCGGTGTCCCCTCGGGGATCGTCCCGCCCGGCGACCCGTTCGTGTCCGAGCAGGCGAAGAATCTGCCCAACACCCAGTACGACCCCGCCAGGGCGAAGCGGCTCCTCGCCGAGGCGGGGGCGAAGGCCGTGCGGCTCAAGCTGGCGATCCGGTCGAACCGGCCGGACAAGCTCGCCACCGCCCAGCTCATCAAGGAACAGCTGTCGAAGATCGGGGTGACGGTGGACATCACCCAGGTCCCCTTCGAGCAACTGGTCAGCAATCTGCTGTCCGGCAACTGGAACGCCGACATGATCCAGCTGACCTCCGCGCTCAACGCGGACGCCAGTCAGTACATGAGCCTGTGGTTCGAGAAGAACGCGAAGGCGACGAAGGTCGACGACCCGGAACTGTGGCGATTGATGTCGGACGCCGTGCAGAAGGCGGACGGCGACCAGAACCGCCGCCGGATGTACCGGGAGCTGAACCAGTACGTGGCGCAGCGGGTGTACATGATCGTCCCGTATGCCACACCCACGGTGTACGACGTGTGGTCCAGCAAGCTCACGGGGTTCACCACCGAGGCGTCGAACACCCGGATGTTCCTCAAGGACGCCTGGATCTCATGAGGGAGAGACGATGAACTCCGCAGCTGTGGACGGCTCCAGCACAACGGGGCAGGACGCGGGACGCCGCTCGGAAACCGTGCTGCGGTTCCGTGATTTCAGTGTCCGGTACGGCTCGGCGCCGGCCAGTGTCCGTGGGATCGACCTGACGGTCAGGAGCGGGGAGATCGTCGGCCTGATCGGCGAGAGCGGGAGCGGCAAGACCTCGGTGGCGATGGCCTGCCTGGGACTGCTGCCGAAGCAGGCACGTGTGTCCGCCGAACGGTTCGAGGTGTGCGGCACCGACCTGGCGGACGCGGACGACAAGGCGCTCACACGATTGCGTGGCGGTGAGGTCGCGATGGTCTTCCAGGACGCCATGGGAGCGCTGGACCCGAGCATGCGCGTCGGTCGGCAGATCGGGGAGGTGGTTGGGCGGCATCGAAATCTGAAGGGCGAGGAGCGGCAGCAGGCCGTCCTGGAGCTGTTGCGCCGGGTGCGTGTGCCGGAACCGGAGCGCAGGGCACGCCAGTATCCGCATCAGCTCTCCGGTGGGCTGCGGCAGCGGGTGGCGATGGCGCTCGCGCTGGCGGGCGAGCCACGGCTGCTGCTCGCTGACGAACCGACCACGGCCCTGGACGTGACCGTCCAGGCGGAGATCCTGCGGCTGCTGCGGACGATCCGTGACGAGTTCGGTGTCGCGATCCTGCTGATCTCGCATGACATCGGTGTGATCGCGCAGACCGCGGACCGGGTGGCGGTCATGCGGGACGGCGAGATCGTCGAGACCGGCACCGCCGAGGAGGTGCTCGTGAGCCCGGACTCGGAGTACACGAAAATGCTCCTCGGTTCGGTGCCCACCGTGGGCAGGCGCATCCGGCCCGAGCCGACCGATCCGCCGCACGGCAAGGCCGATCCGGTGCACGGCAGGGCCGATCCGGACAGCTCCGTGCTCTTTGCCGTGGACGGGCTGAGCCGCAGTTTCCGCTCGGGTGGCCATGCCGTGCACGCGCTCCGCGATGTCTCCCTGCGGGTCGGCAGAGGGGAAGTACTGGGTGTCGTCGGTGAGTCCGGTTCGGGCAAGAGCACCCTCGCCAAGATGCTGGTCCGGCTGGACCGGCCCACTTCGGGCCGGTTGGAGATGGACGGAGCCGACTACGGCAAGCTGCGGGGCAAGCGGCTGAGAGCCTTCCGGCGTGCCGTGCAGATGGTGTTCCAGCATCCGGCGGGTTCGCTCAACCCGAAACTAAGGGTGGCGTCTTCGGTGCGCGAGCCGCTGGCCGCCGGCGGCGTGAGCGGAGATACGGCACGGCAGCGGATCGACGAAGTGCTGGCGGAGGTCGGTCTGCCGCCCGAGGCCGCGAACCGGCTGCCGCACGAATTCTCCGGCGGCCAGAAGCAGCGCATCGCCATCGCACGTGCCATCGCCGCCCGGCCCGAGGTCGTGGTCCTCGACGAACCCACCTCGGCGCTCGACGTCTCCGTGCAGGCCCAGGTACTCGATCTGCTGCTCAGAATCCAGCGGGCGGAGGCGTTGACCTACGTCTTCATCTCCCATGATCTCGCGGTGGTCCAAGCCGTCTCCGATCGGGTCGTGGTGATGTTCGCGGGGCGCGTCGTGGAGGTCGCCGAGGCGCAGACCCTGTTCGCGTCGCCGGCGCACTGGTACACCAGGGCGCTGCTCGAAGCCGTACCGTCGCCCGATCCACGTGCTCGGCCCGAAGCGGTGCCGGCGGACCCATCGGAGGAAAAACCACGCGAACAGCGGGCGGCGGAAACCCGGGGATGTCCCTTCGCCCCCCGATGCCCCAAGGCCGAAGCCCGTTGCCGCGCGGAAGCACCGGAACTGGTCTCGGTCCGGTCGGGGCATGCGGTGGCCTGTCACTTCCCCGCCACAGAGGAGATAGGCGCATGACGAACCTGGCCACCCTGGATGCCGTGGCCCAGGCGGAGCTGATCCGGTGCGGCGAGGCATCACCCAGAGAGCTGGTCGAGGCCGCCATCGAACGGATCGAGGCGACCGATCCGCAGATCAACGCCATCACTCACCGAAGGTACGACCAGGCTCTCGACGAGGCCGGGCGGATCCGCGGCGACGCCCCCTTCGCGGGAGTGCCCCTGCTGGTGAAGGCGCTCAACGACAGCGAGGGCGACCCCGCGAACTTCGCAAGCGCCTGGGTGGCCGGGCACCGCCGTACCGCCCGGGAGGACGCCGTCATCGTCCGGCGTCTCAAGGAGGCCGGCTTCCTCGTGGTCGGCCAGACCTCGGCGCCGGAATTCGGCCTCGCCTCGGTCAGCGAGAGCAAAGTCCACGGGGTCACCCGGAATCCCTGGCACACCGGTTTGACTCCCGGCGGCTCGTCGGGGGGCGCGTCGGCGTCGGTCGCCGCGGGCATGGTGCCCGTGGCCCAGGGGGGCGATGGCGGCGGTTCGATCCGCATGCCGGCCGCGTTCTGCCACCTGATAGGCCTGAAGCCGAGCGTGGGGCGCATCAGCGCGGGCCCGGGCCGGACCAATCGCTGGGGGCACAGTGTCCCGGCAGTGGTCACTCGGACCGTACGCGACACCGCGGTGGTACTCGACACGGTGAGCGGTCGCGCACCAGGAGACCAGGGCGGCCCCGCCCCCCTTCCGCCAGGCGGCTTGGCCGCGATGGTCGGCCGTGATCCCGGGCGGCTCCGGATCGGTGTCCTCGCCCACGCGCCCGACCACGCCCCCCAGGTCGTGGCTCCGGTGCGGGACGCCGTACTGGAGACCGCTGGGACATTCGAGCGGCTCGGACACGAGGTCGAATACGCCCATCCGGAGCTGATGCTGGATCCGATGTGCCTGAAGGCGTTCTTCGACGCGCTCAGCGTCACCGCGGTCCAGACCCTTGACGCATTGATCGCGGAGCTGGGTGAGCGGCCCGGTCCCGACGACCTCGACGCCGTCACCCGGTTCTGGGTGCGGCGCGGACGGGAGATCACGGGACTGGAGCTGGCCGACGCCTTCGTCTGGCAGGGGCGGCTGCGCGCTGCCATGGCGCAATGGTGGCAGGAGTTCGACCTGCTGTTGAGCCCGGTGTTCGCCACGCCGCCGAAGCCGGTGGGCTGGCCATGGCGGGAAGCCGACGGCCTGCAGAAGTCGGTGGATGTGCTCACCTTCACCGCGCCGTTCAACACCACCGGGCAGCCCGCGATCGCGGTGCCCGCGTCGCTGACCGAGTCCGGCGAGCCCATCGGCATCCAACTGGCGGCGGGTTATGGACGCGAAGACCTGCTGGTCTGCGTGGCGGCACAGCTGGAGACGGAACGTCCCTGGGCGTCGCTCCACCCGCCGGTCTTCGCGGGTGAGGCGAGACACGGCGACTGAAGACACCCGCGAAGAACTGCTTCAGGAGGCGCACTCGCGCCCCGGAGCAGACAACGAGACATCCAACGCACCGGACTGGACGTCCGGATCCCCCTTGGGACAGGAGTACGCCATGACCGAGGACCGCACAGGTCGATCGCCGGACCCGATCGTGTTCACCGGCGCCCGGGTCATCGACGGAACCGGGGCCGCCCCGGTCAAGTCGGTTGCCGTGATGGTGCAGGACGGCAGGTTCACCTATGTCGGGCCGGAGAGCTCAAGGCCGCGGATCGACGCCGCGACGGTCATCGATCTCGGTGGACGCACGCTGCTGCCGGGGTTCTTCGACTGCCATCTGCATTTCCTCATGGACAGCAACGCCGATTTCACGGGAAGGCTGCTGACCAATCGTCCGATCGTCACCGTTTTCCAGCGCGCGCAGCGTATGCGCGAGACGTTGCATGCCGGGATCACGACGGCGCGAGACCTCGGCGGTATCGAGGCCGGCTACCGGGACGCGGTGGCCCAGGGCCTGATCGAGGGGCCCCGGTTGCATGTCGCGTTGCGGTTGATGAGCCACACCGGTGGACACGCCGACTTCCGCACGCCGAGCGGCTACGACCCGTCGGCCCTGCTTGAGCCGTTCAGTGAACTGGCCGACGATCCCACCCAGGTCCGGTTGGCGACGAGGAAGCTGCTCCGCGACGGCGCCGATGTCATCAAGATCTGCGCGACCGGTGGCGTCAACAGCCCGAACGACCAGCCCGAGGACGAGGGCCTGACCACCGAGGAGATCTCGGTGGTCGTGGACGAGACACGCCGCCATCGCGGTCGGCCGGTCGCCGCGCACGCACAGGGCGCGCAAGGCATCAAGAACGCCCTGCGCGGCGGGGTGACCAGCATCGAGCACGGCTATCTCATCGACGACGAAGGCATCGACCTGATGCTGGAGAACGACGCATTCCTGGTTCCCACCCTGTCGACTTTCCACGGCGACCAGGGACGCTTCACGGCCGCGGCCTACGAGAAGAAGATGCGCATGGCCGACGCTGCCATGGAGCGCTTGAGCGAAGCGGTTCGACGCGGGGTGAAGGTGGCACTCGGCACTGATGCCGGTGCCGGTCCCCATGCCCAGAACCTCCGCGAACTCGGCCATCTGACGAAGCTGGGGCTGACGCCACTGGAGGCCATCCGCGCCGGGACACTGAACGCCGCCCAACTGCTGGGACTGGATCAGACACTCGGCACCGTCCAAGAGGGAAAGACCGCCGATCTCGTCGTGTGCGACGGCGATCCGGTCGCCGACATCGATGTGCTCGGCGACCCCGCGAACGTGGTGCTGGTGATGCAGGAAGGCCGCATCGCCAAACACGCCCTGCCCGAAGCCGTCCGGTAGGTGCTCATCCAGATGCTCGTCCAGGCCGGGTGGCCATGGCGCCCCGCTCTCCCACGCAAGGCACTGGGAGGGCGGGGCGGGCCAGGATGCGGCTCGTCAGTCGCCGTCCACACTGGACAGAGCTTCGCTGACCAAGCGGGTGGCGAAGTCCTGGTCATCGGTGAGGCGGTTGATGTGCTCCGCGAGCAGGAAGGCGGTCGCTTCCAGGGGAGTCAGCTCGGCCTCGGTCCAGTACCCGTACTGTTGGCGCCACAGGCTGGGGCTCAGACCGGTGCCCGCAGCGATCACCAGACCGGCCATGGTGGGGATGACCTCGGGAGGGACACTCCTGGGCATCAAGCGCATCGTGGCCACGAAGCTGGGAACCACGTACTCGATGACATCCTTGTCATGGGCCTCGTATGCCGCCCGCAGCCACTTCATGAACATGAAAACGAGCGTGCACGCACCGTCCAGCACGTCATCGACCCCCCTGGGACCCAAGGACGCGGCGAACTGACCGATCAGCGCCTGCTGTTCAGCATCGGTCCCGGTCCTCCCGTCGTAGACGGCCTTCAGCCGGGAGTCGATCATCATGAGCGCTGCACTCACATCGCCGGCGGGGGCATACCGGGGATCACACGGCGACGACACAGAACTCCTCCTCAACTGACAACCGACCACGGTGATAACGCGGCATATCCGTAACAGTAGACCCCCGTTGAGACAGAAGTCCGGCAAATCCCGCACACCACCCGCGCCACAAACAGCATCCTGCGCCGAACACCTCAAGCGGCACCTGCTGCATGAGGCTTGACAGACATGTCACCGGCCACAAGCGAGCGGCCAACGCTTCGCGACCGCGGTCTCCTTCGGCTGTCGATGCCTCATCAGCCCTTCTCCACTGAGAAGGTGGTGCAGTTGTCCGACGTGGTGCCGTCAGCGTCAGTGACGGCTCCCGTGATCTTCTGCGGTGACTTCCCGGCGACAACCGCCGACAGGCCGGTCATGTCGTAGCCCTCCGGCTGTTCGAGCCAGTGATCGCCATAGAGCCTCATTCGCGTGCCGTGGTAAGTCCCCCGCATGGCGAAGGATCCTCGGGCCACGTCGGGATCGGAGGCGATCGGGTAGAAGGCGAAGGTGGCGGTGAGGTCGCCGTCGTCCTGGGAAATGGTGAGGGTCAGACCGGTCTGCCCTTGGGCGCAGTAGTAGCTGCCGCGCCACTCACCGACAACGGGCGACGGGGCCTCTGTCACCTGCCCGGTCGGTTCGTTCGTCCCCGGATCGGTCGAGTGGTCCGTCGCCTGCTCGGTCGGACGCGCCGAAGTTCTGCCGGGGTCGGCTCCAGAAGACGTCGAACGGTCTCCGGCATTGGCGGCAATGGCCACCGCCGTGACCGCTGCGATCCCGGCGATGGTGACCCACAGCAGGGCCCTGAAACCCCCGCCGTGACGTCTCGTACGGGCCACGTCGGGCTGCGGCACCGTGTACGCAGGAGAGGGGACCGGGCCGGGATGGGCGGGCACCGCCTGCGGCGGGGGTATGGGCACACCGCGATCGGCCGCTGCCTGGGTCGGCTCGGCATGCGGATCGGGCGCCGGACGAGAATCCACCTCGGTGACGACGGGGGTGGCTGGGACCGCGGTCCGCCTTCTCACGGCCTCGGCGTCCTCCTCCCCGTCCAGGTTGAGCAGATGCTCGGCCTTGCGGGCGATCGCGGAGGCGACCGGAGCCGGCAGCCAATCGGCCCCGTCGTCGCGGCGGGCGGCTCCCGCCCGGGCTCGCAGCGCCGTCGGGGAAGGTCTGTGCTCCGGGGACTTGGCCAGGCATTCCCGCACGATGGCGGCGAACGCGTCCGGCAAACCGGTCAGGTTGGGTTCGTGATGCACGATCCGGTACAGCGACTCCGGGCCGGAACCGCCACCGAACGGGTCCCGCCCGGTCGCCGCGTATGCGAGCACCGCGCCGAGTGAGAACACGTCGCTGGCCGCAGTCGCTTCCCGCCCTTCGGCCTGCTCCGGCGACATGTACCCGGGCGAACCCACCACGAGTCCGGCCCCGGTCAGAGCCGCCCCGTCGGCGGCCCTCGCGATGCCGAAGTCGATCAGCAGCGGCCGGTCCAGGGACAACAAGACGTTCGAGGGCTTCAGATCTCGGTGCACGAGCCCGCTTGCGTGCACCACCTCCAACGCCTCGGTCAGCCCGGACAGGAGTCGCCACAATGACGCCTCGGGCAGCGGCCCGTGTCGGTGCACAGCCTCGGCGAGCGACGGACCAGGTATGTAGGCGGAGGCCAGCCACGGAACAACGGCATCAGGATCGGCGGCCACCACCGGCGCGGTGCCCGTCCCCGAAACGGCCTGCGATGCTCGCACCTCCCGGGCGAACCGCTCGCGGAAGCCCGGCGCTCCGACCAGCCCGGCATGCACCAACTTCACGGCCACCGTTCGGCCACCAGGCGAGCGCCCGAGATACACCTGTCCCATCCCGCCCTCGCCCAGGCGCATCAGCAGTCGATACGGCCCGACCTGCCTCGGATCGTCGCCGGTCAACGGCTCCACCCAACACCCCCTAAAAGCACGGCACTTGACCCAACCCACTATCGTGCCACGCCGGGCGGCGAACGATTCGGCAGACGCGTACGTCCCGGCCGGGCCGTCAGTTCGCTGAGGGGCCCAGCAGGTCCCAGGGCGAGGGTGATCCGGGGTCCTGGGGCGGGCGCTTGCCGCCGACCTTGCCGTCGGGGTGCTGGTTGATCCAGGACAGGCCGCCGAGGTCGAGCTGGTGGCGGGCGCGGGTCACGGCGACGTAGGCGAGGCGGGCCTCCGCGTCGTCGATGTCGCCGGGCAGCGGGTCGCCGTTCTGGTCGGTGGCTTCCTGATCGACGGGTTCGGTGAAGTCCTCGCCGATGCGGACGGAGGCCCATTCACGACCCTTGGCCTTGTGGGCGGTGGAGACGACGATCTCGGCGCCCTGCTCGACGGCGAGCCTGTCCACTGCGCTGAGGATGACGTCGACGCCGTGTTCGTCGACGAGATCGACCAGCGGCAGCAGATCCCGGCCGGAGGGGTCGTACTCGGCGTACTCCTGGAGTTCGCCCCAGGACTCGAAGAGGATCAGTTCGGGGTGGGTGCTGCGTTTGCCTGCCTTCAGGTCGCGGGCGGCCCTCGCGAGGGCCCGCAGGGACTCTCCGCCGCCGACCAGGGCGACCCTGCGGCCTTCGTCGAGCAGGCGCATGACTTCGAGCATCGCGCCGACGTTGGAACGGCACAGGATCGCGTCCGGCCGCTCGACGCGTTCCAGACGGGTGTTGATCGCGGCCGTGCCGGCCAGGCGGATCGGGGCGTCCACGATGCCCAGCCACCGGTTGGCCTCCTCGGCGAGCGCGGGGCCGAAGCGGAACGACTGGGACAGCGCGAGTTCGGTGCCCTCGAAGCCGCTCATCACATCGCGCGCTCCGCGCCAGCCGTAGATCGCCTGGGCGGAGTCGCCGACCATCACCAACTGGGTATGGTCCCGCTGGTCGTTGAAGACCTTCTCGACCACGGGGTTGGTGTCCTGTGCCTCGTCCAGGAGCAGGAAGTCCGCGTCGATGCGCGGCTGGGTGAGGGCCCAGTGCTTGAGGTAGTGGTCGTGGTCGAAGCGCACGACGCCCTCCTCGGGGTTCTGCAGGTCCTTCCATGCCCGGTCCGCGTACGGCAGGACGAGGTCGACGAGCTGGGCGTGGAGGTGTTCGTCCTCTATGCCGCGCAGACGCGGGACGTGGTAGCGCTGGATGGCGGGATCCGCCGACTGGCAGAAGCGGGTGACGGTCCGCAGCACGGTGTAGGACAGAGCCTTGTTGGTGACATTGCGCTCGCCGATCCGCACGCGCATGTTGATGCGGATGCCCAGGGCCGCGCCGGTCTTCCACCCCGGGACGCGGGGCGCGTCCATCCGGCTCTTGAAGCGGTGCCCGACCGCGGCGTACGCGAGCGCGTGCATCGTCTTGCACAGCACGTTGCCGGGGAACTTACGGGATGCCTCGGTGGCGATGGCCTTGTTGAAGGCGATGTACCGGCCCCGTTTGCCGGTGCTGGCGGCAATCATCGACAGGGTGGTCGTCTTGCCGGTTCCGGCGCCGGCCTGCAGGACCAGGTGATCCCCGCGCCGGAAAGTGTCGATGGCGTCGCTCTGCTCGGCGGTGGGTGCGGGCATGATGCTCCTCAAAAAAAGGGGGTGCTGCTTCGTAGCGCAATCGCAAGGTGACACACAGAGAGAGCCCGTGTCCGCCGATCACCGGATCCACGCCCGCTACACCGGGGCGGACCGGACGCAGCCCGGTTCACGGCGGTGGCCGGTTGCCAACTCTCGCGCTGGCTGCGCTCGAAGGACACGGCCTGGGGCCGTGCTTGGAGTACGGATAGCCCCGCGACCGACCGCTCCACCGTCAATACGCCGAACCGCTGCCGTCGGCGACGGTGCCCGTAGCTGACATCGTCGCGTGCGGACCGAGACGGCCTTCAGCCCGCCACGGTGGTCACCGCCGGGCTCTGCATGGCGGTGGTGCGGAGCACCGCCACCGTTCGAGCCACCCTCGGCAACCCGACGAGGTCTGAGGAACATCCGCGTCAGAACGCGCACTGAGCCTCCTCCTGGCTGATCGGCGCTTTGACCAGGCGTGTTCGGGCGGTGAAACCGCGGTGTCGGTCCCATGTCGGGGCTGTCGGCTCGATGTCGGCGGCTTGTCGGCGGAGGGCTGGAGCCTTCCTGGAGATCCTGCCGGATGCCCATCCGGCAGGCGTGCGACAGGCAAGGATCACCATGACCACTGACATCACGATCGTCGGAGCCGGACTCGGCGGACTGACGCTCGCCCGTGTCCTGCACCTCCACGGCATCCCGGCCACGGTCTACGAGGCGGATGCCTCACCGACAGATCGTTCGCAAGGCGGGATGCTCGACATCCACGACTACAACGGCCAACTCGCCGTGCAGGCCGCGGGTCTGATGGACGAGTTCCGCGGCATCATCCTGGAGGGCCGCCAGGCGATGCGGGTCCTCGACCGGGACGGGACCGTCATGCTTGACCAGGCCGACGACGGCACAGGAGGACGCCCCGAGGTGCAGCGCGGGGAACTGCGACAGATCCTGCTGGACTCGCTCCCGCCCGACACCGTCCGGTGGGGCCACAAGGTCAGCAGTGCCCGTGGCCTCGACGAGGGCCGCCACGAGGTGACCTTCGCCGACGGCACCACCGCCGTCACGAGGCTGCTCGTCGGTGCGGACGGCGCGTGGTCACGCATCCGACCACTGCTTTCCACCGCGACCCCCGAATACACCGGCACGTCGTTCGTCGAAACCTATCTGTTCGACGCTGACACACGGCACCCTGCTGCCGCGAAGGCTGTCGGTGGCGGATCGCTGTTCGCGGCAGAGTCGGGTGAGAGGCAGATCACAGCTCACCGGGAGAAGGACGGGACCCTCCACGCCTACGTGATGCTGTCCAAGCCGCTGGACTGGTTTGCCGGTATCGACTTCGCCGATGCCGCTGCGGCCACCGCGGGGATTGCGCAGGAGTTCGCCGGCTGGGCGCCGGAACTCACCGCCCTGATGACCGACAGCGACACCGCGCCGGTCCTGCGCCCCCACTACACGCTGCCGGTCGGGCACCGGTGGGATCGGGTGCCGGGGGTGACCCTGGTCGGCGACGCCGCCCACCTCATACCCCCGAACGGCGAAGGCGCCAACCTGGCCATGCTGGACGGCGCTGAACTCGGTGAGGCCCTCGCCGCGTACCCCGACGACGTCGAGGCAGCGCTGGCCGAGTACGAGCAAGCGCTGTTCCCTCGCAGTGCCGCAGTCGGCGAAGCCGAAGCCGAAGCCCCGGACAACCCCTCACTCGAGGAACTGATCACCTTCTTCACCCGGGACGAGCAGACCCCATGAGCCGTCGGCCGAGGTCACCACGGTGACTGTCCCCTCTTGCTCAAATGTTGATGATCGAGGGAGCCCTGGAGGCTCCACACAATGGACCTGCTGCTCCGTCAGTTGGGGCCGCGGTGTGGGAACCGAGTCGTCCGAAGCCGCGTCCTGATGGTGGGCAAGTAGGGATCAGATGCCTTGAAGTGGGCGACTGCCATGACCGGTGACGGCGCGAGCGGAGGAGGACGTTCATGGAGGTGCGCCCGAGTCGGCGTGGGGTTCTTGCCGGGGTCACCGCGACGGCTCTCACCGTCGTTCTCCCCGCAGGGGGAACGGCCTTCGCCCAGGGCGCGGGCCGCGAGGAGATCGGCGCGGGCCGCGAGGAGATCACCGGGCCCCTGCGCACTCTTGAACGCGCGCATTCCGCACGGCTCGGGGTCTTCGCCCAGCACCTGGCCACTGGCAGGACAGTGCTGTACCGGGCGAGGGACCTGTTCCCGATGTGCTCGACGTTCAAGACGATCGCTGTGGCAGCGGTGCTGAGGGACCTCGACCGTGACGGCACGTTCCTCGGCAAGCTGATCCGCTACACCGACAAGGATGTCACCGAGTCCGGCCACGCGCCGATCACAGGACTGCCGGACAACCTCGCGGACGGCATGACCGTCGCCGACCTCTGCGCGGCCGCCATCGGCTACAGCGACAACACGGCGGCGAACCTGCTGCTGCGTGAGCTCGGCGGCCCGAGCGCGGTCACCCGCTTCTGCCGTTCCATCGGCGACAGTGTGACGCGGCTGGACCGGTGGGAGCCCGATCTGAACTCGGCAGAGCCAGGGAGGGTGACCGACACCTCGAGCCCGCTCGCCCTCGGTCGGACCTACAGTCGGCTCACCCTCGGGAAGGCCCTCGAAGAGGCGGACCGGGACCGGTTGACCCAATGGCTGCTGTCCAACACGACCAGCGGAAATCGCTTCCGCGCCGGGCTGCCCAAAGACTGGACGGTCGCGGACAAGACCGGCACCGGCGACTACGGCACCACCAACGACGTGGGCATCACATGGCCGCCGGGCCAGGGCCCGATCGTGCTGGCGGTCCTGTCCACGAAGCACGACTCCACAGCACCGGCAGACGAGTCGCTGGTCGCCGATACAGCCGCGCTTGTGGCGGCAACGCTCACCTGACTCCCGAACGCACGGGAGCATGATGGCGCCCCTCACGCACCCCGACCCCGACACCGACTACCGGCACCGGTCGGTGGAACCGAGCCAGGCTCCCGTCGCCTAGGATTGAAGAGTTCTTCAATTCGCTAGTTGCCCTGTCGACCAGGTTCTAGAGGAGGTGGTCCCGGGTGGGCGGGTTCGCTGAGGCCGTACGGGAGCGGGTGCGCGAGGCGCGTGCCGCACTGTCGCAGGCACTGGAGGCCGAGGACGCCTACGAGGTGGCCGTCGCGCAGGACGAGCTGGACGACGCGCTGCGTGTGGCGCGTCTGCACGGCATCGACGTCGGCGCGGACCTGGCGGCGGACGAGGGGTGATCGGGATGCCGGTTCCGCTGTACGAGGCGAAGGCCGAGTTCTTCCGGATGCTCGGTCATCCGGTGCGCATCCGGGTGCTGGAGCTCTTGCAGGACGGCCCGAAGCCGGTACGCGACCTGCTCGCGGCGATCGAGGTCGAGCCGTCCAACCTGTCGCAACAGCTGGCGGTGCTGCGCCGCTCCGGCATCGTCACCGCCACCCGCACCGGGTCCACGGTGGTCTACGAACTGGCCGGCGGGGATGTCGCGGAGCTGCTGGCCGCGGCCCGGCGGATCCTGTCCGTGCTGCTGGCCGGACGCCAGGACCTGCTCGCCGAGTTGCGCCGAACGGAGCCGCCACGGTGAGCGGCGACGCCCGCCGGTTCCGGCTGCGGCGGGCGGTCCAGGTTCCACAAGGGGCCCACCGGACCCGATCCCGGCTCCGGTCGGCCCTGGCGCATCGCCCCCACTCCTGGAGATGATCAAGTGTGCTCGTGGGCGGTCTCCGCTCCCCCGGACGGCCGTCCACGGCATGACGAACGGCTGGTCCGGTCCGGCATCTCAAGGGCCGCCCCACCGCCGTAGGCCCGGGCGGTGTCTGCCCACGCTACGGCGACGCCCGTATGCTGAAGCGTCCTTCGGCGGGCGTCCCGTTCAGTCGACACAGGGCACCGACCGCGGCTGACCGGTGCCGGCGGCGCGGCGCGAGAGCCGGTTCAGACCTTCTTGACCACGCTGGACTTGAGCTGCATGGCACCGAACCCGTCGATCCTGCAATCGATGTCGTGGCCGTCCGCCCCGTCGACGAGGCGGATGTTGCGCACCTTGGTGCCCGCCTTGATCCCCGTCGGGCTGCCCTTGACCTTCAGCGTCCTGACCACCGTCACGGTGTCGCCGTCGGCGAGCACATTGCCGACCGCGTCCTTGACGACCTTGTCCCCGCCCGTGTCGGCCGGTGAGTCGGACGGCGACCACTCATGGCCGCATTCCGGGCAGACGAGGAGCGCGCCCATCTCGTACGTGTACGAGCCGGAGCATTCAGGGCAAGGGGGAAGTGCTTCACTCATGGGACCAGTGTCTTTCACTCGGTGAGTCGATACGTATGTCGTGCGGGTGGGTGTGGGGGTTGGGTGTCAGGTGGGCCAGCCGTCCGTGCGCCACTCCTGCTGCCCCTCCGCCAAGACCGACGGTCCTCGGCCATGGGCCGCGAGGGCGGCCGTCAGGTTGCAGTGGACGGGGATGTCCGGGCAGTCGCCGGCCGGGACGAGGGAGCCGTCGGCTGGGATTGCGGCCAACTCCAGGCTGCGGCCCGCTACTGCGAGGCGGCGCGCCGCCTCGGTGATGGCCAGCTGACCATCGGCGGACCAACTGCGCAGCTCGGTCAGGTCGAGGACGACCGGTCCGGTGCCGCGGGCGACGACCCAGCCGATCGCGCCGCGGAAACGGTGTACCGCGTCCGGGCCGAGGTAACCGGCGACGGAGAGGATGCCGAGGTGCTGCTCGGTCGTGTAGCGCCAGTCGATGGTCATGACAGTGAGTGAACTTCCTTGTGCGGGTTACCCGTTGGGGGTCTGCTCTCCGGTCAGAGAGGGAGGGTGATCCAGATGCTCTTGCCCCTGCCGTCGGCATCGCCCCGGACGACGGCGGTGCCGCCCAGGCCCAGGGTGAGCTCCATGACGGTGCCGAGACCTCCGGCTCCCGTTCCGGTGCCGGGCGCGTACAACGACGGCTGGTAGGGGTGACGGTCGTGGACGGCGAAGGCCAGGCAGTCCGCGCCGGCCGCGTAGAACACCGTGACCTGCGGAGAGAGCGCGGCGGCATGCCGGACGCTGTTGGTGACCAGTTCGCTCAGGATCAACAGCGCCGGATCCACGGTGGGGTGACGCAGGCCGATCCCCCACTCGATCAGGGTCCGTTCGGCGGTCTGGCGGGCCACCCGGACCGCCGCCGGCTCGCTCGGCAGGGTGAGCACATGCCGGTGGGGCAGCGCCTCAAGCTGCGTGGACATCAGCCTTCCGTCCCACGGGCGAGGCGGAACCCGGTGACCGTCTGGGGGTGGATGCGCAGGACCGAGTCATGCGGGCCGTGTGTCCAGCCGGTGAGCGTACGCCGGTAGTGGCCGACCTCGTGCGGGTCGGTGATCACGTCGGCGGGACCGGCCGCGCTCACCGTCCAGCCGGTGCCGATCGCGGCATGGACCTCGTCCACGTGGTAAGTCACCGTCGCCTGCACCGCGGCTGCCTGCACGGGGGTGCGCACGATCAGACGGCCGTACTCCCACACATGCCGGGCGGGCCTTACGACGGTCAACTCCCGCTGGACGAACACCAGCCGGCCCAGGCTGCTGCCCTCCAGCAGCCACAGCGCCTCCGCGCCAGAGATCTCGATCATGCGCAGGGGGGCGGGAGCGGTGCTCATCAGGCGGGTTCCTCGCTGACGTCTGTCGTCTTCGGGCTCGTCTGCCGCTTGGGCACGGTGGGCAGGACGCCGGCCATCTCCAGGTGATCGCGGGCGCCCCGGATCGCCTCCGGGGTGGTGGCGTACTCCCGGCCGTCCGAGCGGAGAAGGTCGAGTGCGCCCACCGAGTCGAGGACCTGACGCTGGCCGGGCCGGATGCCGGACGTCATGACGGCGATGCCGCGCCGGTTCAGCTTCTCCACCGCGTCCTTCAGCACGAGAGCGCCGGTGGCGTCCATCGTCGACACCCGGGACATGCGCAGGATGACGACGCGGACGTCGGAGATCTCGGTCAGCTCCAGCAGGAAGCGGTGAGCGGCGGCGAAGAAGAGCGGGCCGTCGATGCGGTAGGCGACGATGTGCTCGGCGAGCAGGGTGTGCTCCTCTGCACTGTGGTCTCCGTGGTCGAGGGGCACCTGGTCGAAGCGGGCCTGCTTGGCCACGGCGCGCAGGGCGAGGGCGCCCGCCACGATCAGGCCGATGATCACGGCGTACACGAGGTCCAGGGCCAGGGTCGCGGCCGCGGTCAGGACGAGGATCAACGCGTCCGAGCGGGTGGCCTTGGCCATGGCGCGCAGCGAGCCGACCTCGACCATGCGGATCGCGGTGGCCAGCAGCACACCCGCGAGGGCGGCGAGCGGGATCCTCGACACCAGGGGCGCGGCCGCGAACACGATCACGGCGAGGACCGCGGCGTGGGTGAGCGCGGCCAGGCGGGACCCTGCTCCTGTGCGGACGTTGACCGCGGTGCGGGCGATCGCTCCGGTCGCCGGGACGCCTCCGAAGAGCGGGGCGGCGATATTGGCCAGGCCCTGGCCGAACAGCTCACGGTCCGGGTCGTGCTTCTGCCCGACCGTCATACCGTCGGCGACGGAGGCCGACAGCAGGGACTCCAGGGCGGCGAGTGCCGCCACGGCCACCGCCGGGGCGAGCAAGGTGCCCAGCGAGCCGAGGTCGAGGAACGACAGCGAGGGGGCGGGCAGCCCGGAGGGGAGGTCGCCGATCGGCTTGGCCGCGTCCAGGTCGGCAGCCTGCGCGACGATCGTCGCGGCGATCACGGCGAGGATGGAGAAGGGGATGGCCGGTCGCCATCGCGCACCGGTCAGCATGACCGCGGCCACTGCCACGGCGAACCCGACGGCGGTCCAGTTCGGGGCCTTGGCGAACTCCTCGAACGCCCGCCAGGTGACAACGAGGACGCGGTCGCCCTCGGGCTTCGGCACGCCGAGCGCGTTCGGAACCTGCTGGAGCCCGATCACACAGGCGATGCCGAGGGTGAAGCCCTCGACGACCGGGGCAGGCACGTACTGCATGTATTTCCCGGCCCGCAGCGCGGCCAGCGCCACGAGCATGAGGCCGGCCATCAGCCCGACGGTCAGCACACCGGCCGGCCCGTACTGGCCGACGATCGGGACGAGCACCACCGTCATGGCTCCGGTCGGCCCGGACACCTGCAGATTCGAACCGCCGAACACCGCGGCCAGCGCGCCCGCGATCACGGCGGTCGCCAGGCCCGCCTCGGCGCCGAGGCCGGAGGAGACTCCGAAGCCGAGCGCGAGGGGCAGTGCGACGATCGCGACGGTCAGACCGGCCAGCAGATCCCGCCGGGGGTCGCGCTGCACCTCCGCGAGGTCGCTGCGACCGGGCAGGAGGGAAGTGATCCGGGCCCGAACCCCACCGAGGGAAGTGATCCGGGCCCGGGCCCCACTGAGTGAGGTGCTCATCGCGCGGCGACCTCGGCTTCCCGCAGCTCGGCCAGCAGCTCGTTCCGCCCGGCGAGCATCTCGGTCAGGATCCGGCGCGCGGCCTTCATCAGGTCCGCGACGTCCCCACCCGCGAGTTCGTAGACGACCGCCTGGCCCTCGCGCGTCGAGGCGACGATCCCGGAGCGGCGCAACACCGCCAGCTGCTGCGACAGGCTGGAGGGCTCCACCTCGATCGCGGCGAGCAACTCCCGTACGGGCATGGGCCCGTCCTGTAGCAGCTCCAGCACCCGTATCCGTACGGGATGCCCCAGCATCCGGAAGAACTCGGCCTTGGCCTGGTACAGCGGAACGGACACGACCCCTCGGTTTCCCTGGCAGACCCCACCCTCGCGGGGCGGACACGACAGACGTCCAACACGGATGTGCTGCGCCCGCGGCTACCGGGTCAGGACGGACGGGCGCACCAACCACAGCATGTAACCAATTGCAAAATTTCGCAATTCCGATATCCGTTTTGCTGCGATTCGCACATATATGCGCTGATGCCCTACCAGGCCGCCGCAGTCACAGCCGACAGGTCAGCCGGTGGCGGAGGCAGGCTGGGACGCGGAGATCTCGTTCACCCGCCCCAGCGCGCGGGTGAACGAGGTACCCGTCGTCTTCATCGGCAGCCGGGGCCGCCCGGCGGCGCCTTGGCGCCCGTGGTGTGCAGACGCGCCGACCAGAGATGATGGGGTGTGTCCGACTACATCCTCTGCTGACGGAGGACGGTCCTGGCGCTGAGCACCTCGGCCATGGACTCCTCCCGCCACCGCCTCAGCAGGTCGTGGAAGGCGACCGCGCCGCGGGGGTAGGCGATCGGACCGTTCGGCCGGCCGCGGCCTTCGGCGTTGTAGTAGCCGGGGGTGCATTCGGCGTGGAACCACTCGTGGTCGGGGGCGCCGTCGGCCAGGGTGGCGATCCAGGCGTCCTCGGCCCCGCGGGAGGGTTCGATCAAGGCTTCCGCGGTCTCGGCGGCGACGACGAGTGCCGCGGCGTGGACGGCGTGCTCGTCCAGCACATGTGTGTAGTTGACGCTGGCGGCGCCCTGCGTACCACCCAGCTGGATGAGGTTCGGGAAGCCGTTGCTGGTGAAACCGTGCAGCGTGCGGGGTCCCTGCTCCCGCCACGCGTCCTGCAACTGGACGCCCTGTCGGCCTCGCACGGGCAGCCGACCCGAGTGGACACCGGAGACACCGACGGAGAAGCCGGTGGCGAAGACGAGGCAGTCGAGCGCGTACTCGGTGTCCCCGACGACGACCCCGTGTTCGGTCAACCGCTCGATGCCGTGGGTGTCCGCGGTGTCGACCAGGGTGACGTTGTCGCGGTTGAACGCCTGGAGGTACAGGTCGGAGAAGGTCGGGCGCTTACAGGCGTACCGGTACCAGGGCTTGAGCTTCTCCGCGGTTTCCGGGTCCGTGACGATCTCCTCGACGCGGGCGCGGACCTCGTTCATCTTGGCGGCGTCCGCGGCCTCGTAGGCCGCTTCGAAGGCCGCTCGGTCGCCTTGCCGGCGGAAGCTCGGCAGGAGCTTCTCCAGGAGGCCCGCCGACCCGGTCCACTGGTCCGCCACGAGGTCGTCGTCGGCGGTCTCGCCCGAGACGATCCGCAGGAAGTTGTCGCGTCGTTCGCTCGCCCAGCCCGGGCGTTCGGCGCCGACGTCCTGCGCGGTGGTGCGGCGGTTGGCGCGCACGTCCACGGTGGAGGGGGTGCGCTGGAAGACATAGAGGTGCTCGGCGTCCTCGGCCAGTTTCGGGACGACCTGGATGCCGGTGGCGCCGGTGCCGACCACACCCACGCGTTTGTCCGCGAGGCCCGTGAGGCCGCCGTCCGGGGTGCCGCCCGTGTAGCCGTAGTCCCAGCGTGACGTGTGGAAGGTGTGCCCCTTGAAGTTCTCGATGCCGGGGATGCCGGGGAGCTTCAGCTCGGACAGGGTGCCGGTGGCCGTGATGACGTACGTGGCCCGGAACTTGTCGCCCCGGTCGGTCGTGACGATCCATGCCTCGGAGGTGTCGTCCCAGGTCAAGGATGTGACGGACGTGGAGAACAGGGCGTCGGCGTAGAGGTCGAACTTCTCCGCGATCCGCACCGCGTGGCGACGGATCTCCTCACCGGGCGCGTACTTCCACTCCGGGACGTATCCGGTCTCGTCGAGCAGCGGCAGATATACGTGCGACTCGACGTCACAGTGGATGCCGGGGTATCGGTTCCAGTACCAGGTCCCCCCGAAGTCACCGCCCGTCTCGATGACACGGACGCGCTCCACGCCCCGCTGGCGCAGCCGCGCCCCCGCGAGGATGCCGCCGAATCCGCCACCGACGACCGCGACGTCCACCGTGTCGCGCACCGGCCCGCGCTCGGCCACCTCACCGACGTACGGATCGGTGGCGTACCAGCCGAACTCGGCGTCGGCGCGGAGATACTGCCGGGCACCGTCGGGCCGTACTCGTCGCTCCCGTTCGCTCCGATAACGCTCCCGCAGGTCGGCGAGTGCCTCGGTCGACAGCTCTTGCGAATGTGCCATGTGGGGGACCTTGTTCCTTCCGGTTCACTGCGATGAAGCCACCTCGCCCATGAAGTGGCCGAGAAATCATGGGACTTGAGCAGCCGTGCACTACGGTAACAAGGACCGGACAGCACTGTCCGGTTGGTACGGAGGTTGCTTCCGCATACCTCGGACAGGAAGTGTGATTGACATGCGACGATTCTCGATCCGCCCCTTCGCCGGGCTCACCGCGGTCGGTGTGCTGGCCCTCACCGGGTGCGGAACGCAAACCGGTGGACCCGCCGCGGACACGGCGGCCGGCGCCGGCGCCGGCGGGGACCGCATCATCCGTGCGCAGAAGGTGATGCGGGTGACGCAGACGCACCAGCAGACCGGGATGACGTTGCTGGAGGGACCGACCTTCGACGAGGACGGCAAGCTGCTTGTCGTCGATGTCACCGCTCCCGCCGGGGAACCGAAGCTGCTGCGCGTGGACGTCCGGAAGAAGACCTCGAAGAAGGTCCACACCGACGACCGCGGCACCTACACCTCGGCCCAGTTCAGCCCCTACGACGGACGCGTCTATCTGACCGACTTCTCCCACGGTGACATCGTGAGTCTGGCCCCGGACGGAAGTGACGTGCGGACCTTCTTCTCCGGCGAGGTCGACGGCGCGCGGATGAACCCCGACGACCTCGCCTTCGACCAGGACGGCAATCTGTACGTCAGCGACTCACGCGGCATGACCGAGGGCGAGGCGAAGGGCCGCGTCGTACGGATCGACCGCGACGGGAAGGGCGCCACCGTCCTGGCGGACGGCCTGTCCGCGCCGAACGGCATCTCCTTCGACGCGGACTACCGCGGGCTGTGGTTCAGCGAGCTGACGCAGAACCGCATCTCCTACCTCCTCCTCGACGGCGAGGGCCGGGTCGCGTCCCGGCACACCGCCATCCGGGTCGACGGCGGGATCGCGGAGACCGACTCGATCGCCGTGGACGCGGACGGCAACCTCTACCAGGGCCTGTCCGGCCGGCCCGCGATGGTGGTGTACAGCAAGTATGGTGAGCGCCTGGCGACCGTGGAGGTTCCCGCCCGCGCCGCCGAAGGGCTCGAAATGGCGACCAACGTGGCCATCACACCCGGCGGCACAAAGGCGTACATGACCGTCAGCGGACCCGACGGGGGCTACGTGTACTCGTTCGACGCGCTGGCCGAGGGGACCCGCCAGTCCAACGGCGGCTGAGGCCCCGCCGCCGCTCACCCCGCGAAGGGTCGCACCGGTCCCACCGCGACACCGAGCAGCCGCCAGGCCGCAAGGGCCCGGCCTTCCCGCTGCTCGCGGGTGGGGCCGGTGACGGCACCGGAGACCATGCTGATGGCGATCATGAGATCATCGGGCGCCGCGGCGAGCGGATGCCCGCCCGGCAGATGTCTGCGCAGGGCTCGCTCGACCCGCTGGGACAAGGTCAGGGCATAGGCGGGGGTGCCGGAGTGGCTGCTCACCTCATCGGCGTGCAGGATACCGACGAAAGCGATCGAGTCCGTCTGGTGCCAGGTCAGGACGCCGAGGACCTGGGCGATGTCCGTGCCGTGCGCTGCCGCCGCCTGCTCGATCTGCCGGACGTTCTCCTCCAGTACGGCGAGCGCCAGCGTGGCCCGGTCGGGGAAATGCCGGTACAGCACACCCTGGCCGACACCGGCCCGGCGCGCGATCGCGGACAGCGGAGTGTCCAGCCCGTGCTCCGCGTAGATCTCCCGGGCAGCGGCGATGAGAGCGGCCCGGTTGCGCGCGGCCGCCTTCGGCCCGTCGTTCGCCGGCCGTCGCTCGTCAGGGAGGGGTCGCCGTGTCACAGCGTGAGGATATCGGCCCGGATCAGGCACGGTTCAGGTATCTCTCCCAATGCGGCCGGAGCACACCGCTGCGATCACACCGCCGTCGACCGGCAGGTCGTTGCCGTGCCGGTCGACAATGCCGCGCCTCAGTCGGCGACCGGGTCGGCCGACCGAGAAGCGGCTGCCGCGGTCTTCTCCGGCAGGTCGAGACTGCTGCGCAGCCGAACCGGTCGCAGCAGGACCGCCGCGACGACGGCGAGGACGGCCGCGGCGGCCGAGAGCGCGAACACCTGCGCCGTCGCGTCTCCGTACGCGATCCGAACGATCTCCCGCACCGCGGGGGACTGCGCGGTGTTGTCCACGGAGTCGGCCCCGCCGGCCAGCCTGGTGGAGGCGAGGCCCTCGGCGATCTCGTCGTGGACGTGGCGGGCCAGTACGGCGCCGAGGACCGAGACACCTATCGTGCCGCCGAGGGAGCGGAAGAAGGACACCGTGGAACTGGCCGCGCCGACGTCCTTCAGCTGAACGGTGTTCTGCACCACGAGCACAAGGTTCTGCAGGGTCATACCGACACCCATCCCGACGCACAGCATCGACGCGCTCAGGAAGAGCATGGGCGTCCGGAAGTCGATGGTCCCCAGGCCGGCGCATCCGGCGGTGAGGAGGACGGCGCCGGTGATGACGAACGGCTTGACCTTCCCTGTTCGGCTGATCAGCCGGCCGGCGACCGTGGAGGCGATCAGGATGCCGGCCATCATCGGAATCGTCAGCAGGCCCGCCTCCGTCGGGGTGTGCCCGCGGCTGAGCTGGAAGTACTGGCTGAGGAAGACCGACGCGCCGAACATGGCCGTGCCGACGGCGAGGCTGCCGACGATCGCCAACGCGGTCGTGCGCTGCCTGACGATGGCGAGCGGGACCATGGGCTCGGCGGCGCGCGACTCCACCCACACGGCCAGGAGGATCAGTGCCAGTCCGCCACCCACCATGGCGGCGGACTGCCAAGAGCCCCACGCGAAGGAGTTGTCCACGAACGACACCCAGATGAGCAGCACGCTGACGCCCGCGGCGATCAGGGTGGCCCCGAGATAGTCGATCTTCACGTTCTCCCGTCGGATGACGGCGAGGTTCAGCGTCCGCTGGAGCAGCAGGAGCGCGACGACGGCGACCGGTACTCCGATGAGGAAACACCACCGCCAGCCGAGCCAGGAGGTGTCGACGATGACGCCGCCGAGCAGCGGCCCGCCGATGGTGGACGTCGCCGTAACGCTGCTGAGGTAACCGCTGTAACGCCCGCGCTCCCGGGGCGGGATCATGGCCGCGAGCGCGATCTGGACGAGAGCCTGCACCCCTCCCACCCCGATGCCCTGCAAGGCGCGCGCCGCAATGAGTTGACCGGCCGTCTGGCTGATCCCGGAGGCCAGGGCGCCCAGCATGAAGACGGCTATCGCCGTCTGCACGAGGGCCTTCTTGCTGACGAGATCGGCGAGCTTGCCCCAGATCGGAGTCGTCACCGTCGTGGTGAGCAGCGTCGCAGTGACCACCCACGTGTACTGAGTCTGCGATCCGTGCACGGCTCCGATGATCTTCGGTAACGCGCTCGACACCACCGTGCTGCTGAAGGTCGAGACGAACAGCGCGAGCAGCAGCCCGCTGAGCGCCTTCAGCACTTGTCGGCGGGACTCGGGCGATGCGTCCGTGGGACTCGACTTGTTCACAGCGGTGCTCATCAGAGGGGGCTCCCGGCCGAATCGGCAAGTCGCTATACGCCATGTATAGCGAGACCAGCTCACCATACACGGCGTATGGTGAAGTCATGCATCGCTCAACCACGCGGCAGACCGCCCAGCGGGGTACCCCACCCGCTTCCGACGCCGCGACTCCCCCGGACACTGGCCGGGCCGAACCCGTGCCCCGTAAGAATCTGCGCGCGGAGCAGAAGAGACTCACACACCTGCGGCTCCTCGACGCCGCCGTCGAGGTGTTCGCCGAAAAATCGTTCCTAGAGGCGCGGATGGAGGACATCGCGCAGGCCGCCGGCGTGACCCGGGCCACCGTGTACGCCCACTTCCCCGGCAAGGCCGACATCCTCGACGCCCTCGTCGCGCGTGTGTACGCCTTGATGGAGGAGGCGTACACCGACCTGGCCGCCCTGCCGCAGTGGACCCTGGCCAGCGTGCGTGCCTGGCTCGACAGCGCGCAGACCCGCTGGGAGGAGGTGGCGCCGATCCGCCGCGTGGCCAACGCCGCGGCCCCGGCGGCACTGCGCAGCATGGGCGCCCGCCGCGTCCAGTACGTCGAGGCGCACGAGCGCTACGTCGGCCTGCTCGTCGGGCAATCCGAGCGCTGGCGGGGCGTCGACCCCGCGGAAGCCCGCCAACGCGCCCTGATGGCCGTGCTCCAGACCGAGTCGTTCTTCTCCGCCTGGATCGCCGTCGGCTGGCCCCTCGACACCGCCGACCCGCTCCACTTGCTGGCCGACTCCCTCTGCCACCTCCTCGCCCCCGCGCTGGAGAACGACAGCACAGGACCCTCTGCTGCGGTGAACCGTTCCGAGGCCAAACCCGCCTGACCTTCATCACCTCGTTCACACCCACAGCAGCCTCACCCCGAACCGCTGTCGGATACGCCCGTGCCTCGACCGTTCGTCAGTCCCTGTCATGCCTCTTTCTCGCCGTGCACGGCTGTGTATTCGGCGGCCAGCCAGGTGCCGAGGTCGTCGATGAGCATTCCCAGCGCTACCGGATCGGCCGAGGGGGCGCGGCCGATGGACGCGGCGATACACATCTGTCCAGCGCGCTTCGGGTAGTACCGGCCGAAGAGTTCGGCCGACTTGCCGAGGTCGCTGGTCCAGCCGCCCCATCGAGGCATGATCAGAGTGAACCCGGTGCGGACGATACGGCGAGCGACGACGCGGCTGAGGGTTCGACGGTGTGCGTCCGTGGTGGCTTCGGCGGCTTTGGCACGCCAGCGTGGCAGCACGCGGGCGAGGTCGCCGTTCGTTTCACGTGCGAGCAGGGTTGTGGGGCGGTAATGAGGCAGTTGTTCTGCGAGGTCGGGGCCGAGCAGCGGGGTGCAAAGACAGGCAATGAAGAATCCGCCGTCGTAACGGCTGGCATCACTGAGCAGAGCGCATGTGCTGGTCAGCAGGATCCCGACGCCATTGATCTGGGGGAATGCCTGGTCGAGTGCGGCCTCGATCGCTTTGGCGTCAGCGCGGTCGGCTTCAGTGGGCTCGTCATGGAGAGCGAGCTGCAGATCGAGGTCGGAAACTCCGGGTGTGGCGGTGCCGCGGGGAATGCTGCCGTAGAGGTAGGCACTGTGCAGCCGCGGGCTCTCGAACGTCTCGGCGATATGACTGCGGGCCGCGTCGACCACGGGCCCGAATAGTGGCGGCACTCGGTCCAAAGCGCCTTCACGTGCGATTGTTCCGTCGCCGTCCAGTCCTCGTTCGTTCATGAGGCGATTGTGCCGTGTGCTGTCGCCCACCCCGAACGGATTTCTGAGACGATGCGGCATCATGCGAGCGGATAGGCGGTGGTTCAACGCCCCGTCGATCGCCCAACGGCAGGCCAGGGCTGCTCAGCCCAGTCGACGATTTTTCCGGCATAGGTTGGATCCTGACGGAACGTGCCCAGCAATTACGCGTACCCGGGCACGTCCGTCTTCGGGCTCGAATCAGGCGTTGTCGGTCTCGCGATCGTTTTCGGGTTCGGGTTCGATCTCGCTCTGCGGGCGGTGCGGCACGGCACGTAGACGCGGTGGTACACGGTGCTGGGCGAACACATCCAGGACCGATTCCCGCTCCTTGATGACGTCGACGCGGTCGCCGTTCACGAGCACGGTGCAGGGGCGCGGTACACCATTGAACTGCGTGGAGGCGGTCTCGGCATACATGCCGGCGTCCAGCACGGCCAGGATGTCACCCCTCTTCAGCTCCGGCATGGGGCGCTCGCGCGAGATCGGGGAACCGGTGCACAGCGGGCCGACGACCGTGACCGGCTCGACCGCGGGCGTGCGGAGGCGGTTGGCGGCCAGGACGTGATAGTTGCTGCCGGAGGTTTCGATCCGCATCAGGTTGTTGATCGAGAAGTCGGCGTTGACCCAGATCCGCCCCAGGTCACGTTTGATCTGTCCGACCGTCCCCAACAGCACACCGGCATTCCCCACGAGATAGCGCCCGGGTTCCACCCACAGCTCCGGGAGCGGAAAGCCCAACCCGTTCAAGCCGGCGATCAACTCGCGGGTGACCGCCCGGATGTGGTCTTCGACCCTGTTCGGATTGAGCTCCCGGTTGCGAGACTCCGGGTCCCGTTCGCGGGCGAACCCGCCGCCGATGTTGAGCAGGCGGGGAACAAAGCCGGTATGTTTCTCGAGCAGACCGATCGAACCCACGAGCTCGCGCGCCCAGGCCGTGTTGTAGTCCAGGTCCGGGAGAAGCCGACCCAGGTGATGGTGATAACCGAGCAGATCAAGCCCCGGCGTGTTCATGATGGCCGGGATGAGCCGCGCGGCACTCTCGACGGAGAAACCCCACTGCGCGCCCTCGATCTTCTCGGCAAGGGATCGTCCAGCGCTGTCGATGTAGTCCGGAGTCCGATCCGTGAACTCCGCCGGGATCGCGCGCAAACGCAGACAGACACGAACAGACCGACCCAGCTCCCGCGCGATTTCTCGAAGGAAGTCGATCTCGTCCTCCCCGTCGATGTTGATGACCAGCCCGAGTTCGGCCGCAGCACGTAGGTCACGAGGGTTCTTGTTGCTGCCGTTCAACACGACCGAATCTGGCGTGGCGCCGCCGAGGAATGTCGCGTAGAGCTCGCCTTCACCAAAACAGTCACCCCCGGCTCCTTCTTGGTGGAAGATCGCTCGTACCGCGAGGTTGTTATTCGCCTTGATCGCATAGAGGATCTTTGATTTTACCGGCCAGGCGGCGGCCATGGCACGGGCCACCCTGCGGTAATTGGCTCTCAGTGTCCGCTCGGACAGCACATAGAGCGGACTGCCGAACTCTTTCACCAGCTCATCGGCCCGCCGGCCTTCCACCATCAGGCAGCCATCAACGGCCACACTCAAACTGTCGGTTGTGGTGAGAACAGGTGAAAGGGCATCGTGTCCGTAGCCGGAGACAGGGTCGGCGAATGCGGAGGATTCAGACATGGCAGCTCCGTTTCCTTGGTGAAATGAGAACTCAGCTTGCTTTCAGGGCAAAGCCTTGAGGTTTTCCATAATGTGGAACGGGTCCGACCCCACCGTGCGCCATGGCACCGCCTCACAGTCGGAATCTCGGCGCGTGACCGTCCCGCGAAGGGAAGTGAGGCCCACCCGTGTCCCACTGCCAGGCTCCTTGCCCCTGCTTGACAGCCACAGTCAATGCACCGCACCTCCAACACCGCATCACGCAATTCGCAGTTTGAGGTATGATTTTCTTCATCATCGTAGACAAGATGTGCGGTGTCAAGGGTGGAAGGTGTGGGTGTGCCGGGTTCCACGGGCCGGGATGCTGCCGCTTCTCCTCCGGCCTGGTCCCCGTCGGGTCGGGGTACGGCCCGTGCGTGCTGTGAGCTGCTGCCAGTAGCTCGCGAACGCCTTCGCCCAGGGCAGGTCCAATTCGCCTCGATGCTCAGCCGGCGGCGGAGGGCGTGCCCGGCGAGACAGGCGGGCAGGCGGGCAGGCGGGCAGGCGGGCAGGCGGGCAGGCGGGCAGGCGGGCAGGCGAAACCCGCGCGGCCGTCTTCACGTCACGGGCCGACCGCGCTCGGTCATCGCCGACGGAGTCGTAGGCTCACCCGCCGCCGGGAGGGCGGTTGTACTGCTTCGTCAGCGTCGACCACCGGCCCGTAGCAACTGCGATGCCTCGACGATCGAGGCGAGGTGGCTCAGCGTCTCCCGTACATCGCGGTCGATCTCATTCCGGACCGCGTCGGCATCGTGCTGTTCGAGGGCGACACACACCCGTTCACGCCAGTCCCCGCGCAGAGAGGTCACACGTTGCATGTAGTCCGGGTACAGCAGGGTCAGATAGGGACCGGTGCGCAGCCACAAGCCCTCGATGATCTGGATGAGATAGGGCATGGCGCAGGCGCGGTACAGGCCGAACTGGAACTCGTACACGCAGCGCAGGTCCGTCTCGTAGTCCTCCTGCTCGCGGGCCTCCCGCAGCTGCGCGCTGATCGACCGGAGCCTGGTGATGAGCGAAGCATCACAGATCTCAGCGGCTCGCGCCGCAGCCAGCCCCTCTACAGTGGCCCGAATATCCCGCAACTCTCGAATGTCAGCGCCGGTCAGTAGGGGCACCCGGGTCGAGCGGTTCGTCTCGGCCACCAGCGTTCCGTTGGCCACCAGCCGGTACAGGGCCTCACGCACCGGTGTCGGGCTGGTGCCCTCACGGTCCGCGATCTGCCGGATCGTGATCTTCTCGCCGGGCGCGAACCTCCCGCCGCGCAGGTTGTCGCACAGGCGCTGGTAGATCTGCTCGCGCAGAGCCTCGACAGCCTGGCCGTTGCCGTTTTGAGACTTCATTCATCCCCTCAGTACACGGTCTTGACACTGCACACTCCGCCTATGATACTCGGCCAAACCGTACCTCAAACCGAGTTGTCTGATCGATGATGTGACCGGGTGGCCGTGACCTGATTGAGGGGACCACTTCGTCGAACGTGTTGTTGTCGACCTTCACTGGGCCAGGAATCCACGACCCGGGCGCCGGCCCGGCTTGCCGCCACCGCATCCCCGTGGCCGTGATCCCGCCGATCCGAAGCAGAGAAGGCCGCATATCGGAAATACCCGGAAGACGTCAAGGTTTACAGGGAAACGAGAAATCGTCGAGTCGGCCCGCTGATTAGTTTCAGCCCTCTGGATCACATGCTGGTCGTCGAGTAGCAAGGAATTTTTTATGCGCTTCGCCGTTTCCGCTGACACCGGCGGTACCTTCATCGACGTCGTCGTCCGCGACGAGAACGACAACCACTACATCGGCAAAGCCCTGACCACCCACAACCGGGTCTTCGACGGGATGCGCCAGGCACTGGATCGCATCGGTGAAGACCTGGGCATCTCCGCGCAGTCCATAGCGGCGAACACGGATTCGTTCATCTACGGAACCACGCGGGCCACCAACGCGATCGTGAACCGTACGGTGGCCAAGACCGCGCTGTTGACCACCGAAGGATTCCCCGACATCCTCGTGCTCAAGGAAGGCGGCAAGCGGGACGTCTTCGACTACACCACCGAGTACCCGGACTCTTATATCCCGCGGCGCAGGACTTTCGAGGTCCCCGAGCGCGTCAGCTCGGAAGCGCGGATCACCAAGGCGCTCGACGAAGACGCCGTGCGAGGCATCCTCAACCAGCTTCGTGAAGAAAACTACGAGGCGGTGGCGGTGTGTCTGCTGTGGTCGATCGTCCACCCGGCGCATGAGTTGCGGATCGCAGAGCTGATCGAGGAGATCCTCCCCGGCGTTCCCTACACCCTCTCGCACCAGATCGCGCCGATCGTGCGGGAATATCGCAGGGCCTCTGCCACAGCCATCGACGCTTCCCTCAAACCGCTGATGCAGAGTCATTTTCGCCAGCTCGAATCGGATCTCCGTGACTTCGGCTACACGGGTCAGCTGCTGGTTTCGTCCAGCGTTGGCGGCGTCATGACCGTCGAGGAAATGATCGCGGCACCGATCAATGCCGCGAAATCGGGGCCCGCGATGGCTCCGGTTGCCGCCGTGACGTTCTCGACAGCGGAAGGCTTCGGCGGCGACACCATAGTCTGCGACACCGGCGGTACGACATTCGACGTGGGTCTGTCGCACAACTCGGAACTGGTCCACAGCCGGGAAACATGGTTGGGCGGTGAATGGGAGGGGGATCTGCTCGGGATTTCCTCCGTGGACATCCGCTCGATCGGCTCCGGCGGCGGTTCCATCGCCTGGGTGGACGACGGCGGGCTCCTGCGCGTCGGCCCGCACTCGGCCGGATCCGAGCCAGGGCCCGCGTGTTATGGGCGCGGTGGCACCGAAGCGACCCTTTCCGACGCCGCGTGTGTGCTGGGCTTCTTCGACCCGGACCATTTCCTCGGTGGCCGCATGGACCTGGACACCCCCGCAGCCCAGAAAGCTCTGGACCGGGTGGCGAGGAAACTGGGCCGCAGCGTGGACGAAACCGCGTGGGGAATTCTCACCCTGGCCACCGACCATATGGTCAAGGCCGTCTATGACATGACCATCTCTCAGGGCCTGGACCCCAAAGAGAGCACGGTGGTCGCCGGGGGAGGCGCCGCCGGCATCAACATCATGCAGATCGCCGCGGAGTTGGGCAGCAAGCGCGTCATCCTCCCCAAGACCGCTGCGGCGCTGTCCGCATCGGGGATGCATTTCGCGGATATCGTCAAGGAGGAATCGGCATCGGTCATCACCCGGTCGGACACGTTCGACCTGGAGCGTGTGAACCGGACGCTGGCCGGGCTGGAAGACAAACTGTCGGCTTTCGCCGCCCGAATCGGTCTGCCCGAGGACCGCTGCACCATCGAGTACTTCACCGAGGCCCGCTACGAGGGTCAGGTGTGGGACATCGTGACGCCGGTCCCCGTCAGCAGGTTCCACAACGATGAGGACGTAGCTCAGCTCCGTAAAGCCTTCGATGACGAACACGAGCGCCTGTTCGCCTTCCGGGACGACTCGGCAGGGCTGGAATTCATCAGCTGGAAGGCCCGGCTCACGGCTCACCTGGACACGCGGCATCCTCCGGTTCCGAAGGTTTCCCGAACCCACGGCGCTCCCTCGAAAACACGCAGCTGCTTCTTCGGGCAGGCAGGGCGGATCGATACGGCCGTCTACCTCTCCCAGGATCTGCGTCCCGGCCAGCAAGTCACCGGGCCGGCCATCATTCAAGAGCCCACGACCACACTGGTCGTCTATCCGGGAATGGCCACGGAGGTCAGCGGCTCTGGCAACTACATCCTGCACGTTGCTCCGGAAGGGAACATCCACTGATGTCCGGCGATACTCTGGATACTCCTGGCAACAAGGAGTTCGATCCGATCCTCACCGCGATCCTGGCCAACCGGCTGGACGGCATCGTGCGGGAGATGACCACCACCCTGCTTCGCTCGGCCCGTTCAGCTGTGATCAACAGCGGGCGCGACTTCTCCTGCGCGATCGCCACGGCCGACAGCGAACTGCTGGTGTGCGCGGAGGGCATTCCCGTGCACATCTTTGGAGTGCAGTTGCAGGCCGCGAATGTTCTGGCCGCGCACCCGAATCTGGCCGAGGGTGACGCGTTCCTCGACAACAATCCCTATGGGGGCAACTCCCACGCCGCGGATCATGCGGTGCTGGTGCCGGTGTTCGTCGAGGGTGAGCACATGTTCACCGCCGTGGCGAAGGCCCACCAGGCCGACACGGGCAACTCCGTCCCGACCACGTATCATGCCGCCGCGAAGGACGTGTACGAGGAAGGGGCGCTGATCTTCCCGGCCGTGCGGGTGCAGCGGGACTACACGACCAACGACGACATCATGCGCATGTGCATGGCCCGTATTCGGGTACCGCGCCAATGGCATGGCGACTTCCTCGCCGCGCTCGGGGCCACTCGGGTCGCCGAACGGCGGCTGAAGGAGTTGTGTGCCAAGTACGGGAAGGATGTGGTCAAGCAGTTCATTCGGGACTGGTTCGACTACTCCGAGGATCTCATGCGTCATGCCATCGAGGCCCTCCCCCAGGCAACGTTGCACAACACTGGTCAGCACGACCCGTTCGAGCCGTACTTGCCCGAGGGCCTGGCGTTCCAGGTCGACATCGACATACAGTCCGCCGACGGACGCATCGCGGTCGACCTCACGGACAATGTGCCCAACGTCGACTGCGGTTTGAATCTCACCGAGGCCACCACCATGTCCGCCGTCTACAGCGGCATCTTCAACGGTCTGCATGTGCGGGTGCCGAAGAACTCGGGGGCGTTCCGCCGTATTGACGTCAAGCTCAAGAAGGGCGCGGCCGTAGGGATCCCGGAGTTCCCGCACAGCTGCTCGGTCGCGACGACGAACCTCGCCGAACGGGTCACCAACTGCGTGGGCGCGGCCTTCGCTCAACTCGGCGAGCCCTACGGAATCGCCGAGGGGCCGGTCGGGCTCGGCGTTCCGCACGCGGTGGTCGCCGGTTTCGACTCCCGGATCGGTGACCGGTTCGTCAATCAGATTCTCATGGGTGCCGCAGGCGGACCCGCCAGCCCAGCGGCCGACGGCTGGCTGACCTGGAACCTGCCGAGCTCGGCCGGTCTCACCTACCGTGATTCGGTAGAAATCGACGAGATCAAGATGCCGATCCAGTACCGGCACATCCGCATGCTCACCGATGCCGGCGGGGCCGGCAAACACCGGGGCGGGGCCACGGTCGATCTGGCCTATGAGTCCAAGGAGGACGGTGTCTCGGTCATCTATCCCTGTGACGGGCAGGTCAACGCGCCCCAGGGGGTGCTCGGCGGGCGCGACGGAGCCCTGGCCGCCGGGTGGTTCATCGACGCCGACGGCAAGGAAACGCTCCTGCCCAACAATGCCACGGTCAAGCTGGACAAGGGCGAGGCCGTGCGCGGTGTCGAGTGCTCCGGCGGAGGATACGGTGATCCCCTCGACCGCGATCCGCGGCGCGTGCTCAAGGACGTACTCGAACGCTGGGAAAGCACCGACCACGCGCGCGAGGTCTACGGCGTGGTGATCACCGGCAGCCGGGAGGACCTGACTGTCGACGAGAACGCGACGGCCGAGCTGCGGGCCCGGCTCCGCGAAGGTGTTCGCGATCATCGGTGACGGGAGACCGTGCCCCGGCCCGGTATCGTCCCGACGGCAGGCTCCCGCCCCAGGAAATCGCTGACGGATCCGGGTGATTCGCTCGTCCCCGGCATGCTGCGCCGGCCTCGACCGGGCCGGGCAGCGGGCCCCTGCCGAGCACCTTGCCGGACTGGGCCGGCTCCACGGCATCAGCCACCAGTCGCATGACCGCCGGGTACTCCGCCGGCAGCATGTCCGCGTCCATCCCCCTCGTGGCCTGGGACCAGCCGCTTCCTGCCCGCCCCGGACGACGTGGTCAGCTGCTTCAACTCCGTATCCATGACCGCCTCCCCCGCCTCCCCCGCCTCCCCCGCCTCGACCGCGCGATCGGTCCCGGCGAACCGGCCGATCACACCTCCGCGACCTCCAGGGCCGCCTCAGCCACCGTTTCTGCTGGTTCCTCGCGCAGTTGCTCGGCCCGATCGGCCACCACGATCCGCCGCCGCATCACCCACGTCACCACCCCCGACACCGGTCGCTTTCTCCCCGACCGCGAACTCCCCGATCCCTGCGGACAGTAGACGCCGACGAGAACGCCGACATGTATCTCCGGCGAACCGGCCTCGACAGTAGATGACCACCTGCTGTCCAACCGGTCACATCACCCCCGTGACCAGCAACTTCAGAATGAAATGATCTCGCGGTCGGCACCAGGGAACCTTCAGCGACGTCATTGTTCCCCGACGGAAGCGGCGACTTCTTCGCAGACGAGGCAGCCACCAGCCTCGACAAGACCCCGTGTGGCATGTGCAGGTGCCAGCGGACGTAGCGCAGAGAGCCGACCGCCTCATCTCGGACTTACCACTCGACGGAAGGACACGTGTCACTGCGGTCACCTGGGTGACGGCAGGGCCTGCCTGCGGTGGAACGGGAAATCAGATCGGAAGGAAAACGATGGTCACCAGGACAGCATCAGATACGAAGAGTTCGAACGGGTCCGCCAGAACGGCGCGAAAGGCCCTTGCTGCAGGCACTGTTGGAAACTTCGTCGAGTGGTATGAATGGGCGGTATACGGATTTACCGCGCCGACGATCGCGACCCACTTCTTCGCCGAAGGCGATAAGACCGCAGCCCTGCTCGCCACATTCGGAATCTACGGCATTGGCTTTCTGGTACGCCCACTGGGCGGGTTCTTCTTCGGGAACCTCGGTGACAAGATCGGCCGACGTAACATCTTGTCCGCTGTGATCCTGATGATGGGTGTGGGGACGACGATCATCGGTCTTCTGCCGACCTACGGCCAGATCGGCCTGCTGGCTCCGCTCCTGCTGCTGGTGGCCAGGCTCATCCAGGGTTTCTCGGCAGGCGGTGAATTCCCCGGCGCGAATTCGTTCATCGTGGAGTACGCGCCGGCCGAGCGCCGGGGATTCTGGGCAGCCATATCACTGACGTCCACCGTGCTGCCGACCATAGCCGGCGCCCTTACAGTGCTGGCGTTCACGTCGTCGCTGTCGCCCGGCGCCTACTCTTCCTGGGGCTGGCGCGTGCCTTTCCTGATCGCGACGCCCTTGGCGCTCGTGGGCCTGTGGATCCGCCTCAAGATGGAGGACACTCCCGAGTTCCAAGAGGTGGAGGCGACAGACACGGTGGAAAAGCTGCCGCTGGTCCGCGCCATCAAGGAGTACCCCAAGCAGATCGTCTACGTTCTGGCTTTCAGCGCGGTCACCGGAGTTGTGTTCTATATCGTGAGCGGATACTTCGTCACCTTCTTGACCGTGAACATCGGTATCTCCCAGACCGCCGCGCTGCTGTCGACCGTGATCGCATACTCGCTTTTCCTTGTCGTCGCCCCGGTGTTCGGTCTACTGAGTGACAGAGTGGGAAGAAAGCCCGTACTGTATACGGGCTGTGCCACCCTGGCTGTCCTAGGTGTTCCCGCGTTCTCCGTCGCACAGGCAAGCAGTCTGTGGTCGGCCGTCCTCGGCCAGGCCATGCTGGTTCTGGGCGTCGGCATAGTCGGAGCAGGCATGGCGGTCACCCAGGCGGAAATGTTTCCCACCCGAGTCCGTTACAGCGGTGCGTCGTTCGCGTACAACATCGCCTACACCGTGTTCGGGGGAACCGCGCCGCTGCTGTGTGCATTCCTGGTCACACAAACCGGCAGCCGACTCGCCCCGGGCGTGTACGTCGCCGTGCTTGCCGCGGTGGTGTTCTTCTTCGTGCTCGCTGCTCCCGAGACATACAAGGTGTCCCTGAGCGAGGGCCCGCAACCCAGGCGCCACCCGGGACAATCGGCAGTCATTGCCAACGGGCAGGACAGGGTCAGCTCCTGATCGGTGGCGCTCAGACGCCATCTGCTCACCGCCCGGCGGGCTTGACCTATCGAACAGGGCTCTTGCCCAGGTAATCCGGCGGCAGCCGGGACATGACAGCGGGTCCTCTTGGCCGCTCGGGGTTGCGATCCCAACCGATCCCGACCGAGCACCGCCAAGAGGCCCTGCTGCCATAGCCAAAAGCATGGCACCCATGCCCTATCTCTGGTCTTCGGCAGCTTCGTGTGAGTGCGCATCGTTGTACCGGAAGGTCACCTTCATCCGGTCCCCGCGACCCTTCGACGTGGTGAACAGGATCGGTTCGCCGTGTTGCGTGTTGTCCAGGCCCTCTGATGCCAGGATGGGGTAGCCGACAGCAACATCGAGTTGGTCGGCGTCGCGGGGTTCTGCGAGTTCGCTCCAGTAGGTGCGGTACGCCCGGCGCAGTTCGATGTCGTAATGATCACGCAGTACATCGAACAGCGATCCAGTGCCTTCCGTCGAGGGCCAGTAGGTTTTCAGGCGCGGTAGCCGGCTGCGGTCGATCCAGATGGTGCTGAGGCTCCAGGGAATTCCATCGACGTAGCGTACGAGTTCATAGCGGATCAGGCGCTCGGTCGTACCCAGTTCGGTTTGGATTCGCTTGTCCGCAACGGTGCGGACGTCGAGGAGATGGGTATCCGTGGTCGCGCCGTGGACCGAGATGTTATGGGTGAAGCTGGGCACGGCCCCGATGTCGAAACGAACCTTGGTCGCAGCGGGGAACGTGCCGTTCCCCTGCTTCACCTCGATGACGCCTCGCCGGGCGAGCTCGTCCAGTGCCTGCCGGACGGTGAGCCGGTTCACTCCGTATTCTTCGGCGAATTCGAGCAAACTCGGCAGACGCTTACCCGGCGGGAACTCTCCGGCCTTCAAACGGCCTTCAATGATTTCGCTCAGCTGGCGGTAGAGCGCTGTTCCGTTGTGCCGGTTGAGGTGAATGCTTGGCATGATGCTGGTGGGCTCTTCTCGGGTGCTCGGGGGCCGGTGGCGACTTGGCTGGGGTGGTCAGCCGGTGTGCCGATCGTCTCCGCGTGGATCCAGGACAACGTTGAGCTCAAGACGCCTTGGGGCACGGTCCAGTGCCGCGAAGAGTGCGTCGCGGACCAGTTCGACCCGCCGGTCCATCTCCTGCTCATCGATAACTTCCCACGGAACGTCGTGGGGTATCCGGTTGTCCGGGATCGGATCATCCAGGTAGCGGGGCTTGATGAATCCGTGGATATGCGGAACCCAGTTTCCCAGCACCTCCCAGTTGAGCTTGTGCGGCTGGAACGCCTCCTCGACGGCCGCAGAACTCAGGAGAAGGTCATTGAAGTAGCCGCCGGCTTCGGTCGCCGGCAGGTGATGCAGCTCTGTGGCGTGCGTCTTGCTGATGAGCATGCATATCCCTCTGACATATTGGTTGGGAAAAAGCAGCAGTCTTGAGGCAGTGAGATCAGCGATGTAGCGCCCCTTGGTGACCTCGCTGGGTCCGACCTCGATCTCGGAGCACATCATGCAGTCGGAGTCCGGCTCGGGACGGAACGCGTCGACTGTATTCGTCTCGGGCTTTCCGCTGACAGTCATGGAAGCAGCTCCTCAAGCGTGGTGGGGGTGCTGGACCGGCGTGGTGGTCATGCGCTGTCCGTCGGCGTCGAAGTAGTGCAAGTGCGCCGGCCGGGCATGCATCATGAGCGGTCCGGATGGTCGGACTGTAGCGGGGACGAGTACGCGGGTTGTGCCTGCCTCGGTCTCGATGCGCAGCAGACGGTCCCGTCCGTGCAGTTCGCCGGCTGTGACGGTCCCGGCGAACGTGAGGTCGTCACTGTGGCCGGGACCGAGCTGAAGATCCTCGGGTCGAACACCGATGCTGTGGGCACCGCGGTAATCGTAGTCGGCGGGAAGCCTGTTCACCGGAAAGAGGTTCATGGCTCCGAGGAAACCGGCGGTGAAGGTGGTGGCCGGCCGGCTGTAGACCGTGTCCGGTGCGTCGGCCTGCTCGACCTGTCCGGCGTTCATGACGACGAGGTGATCGGCGAGGGACAGAGCCTCGATCTGGTCGTGGGTCACAAACACCACGGTCATGCCGAGTTGCCGCTGCAGCGCCGACAGTTCGGTGCGCATGCTGGCGCGCAGCTCGGCATCCAGGTTGGAGAACGGCTCGTCCATGACGAGCACGGCTGGACGGCGGACCAGGGCGCGGGCGATGCCCACACGTTGACGTTGTCCGCCCGACAGTTGAGCGGGGCGGCGGTCGAGCAGTCCCTCCAGTTTGAGAAGCGCGGCGATGTCGCTGGCCGCCGCCCGCCGCTCTTGTTGGGGTACACGGGTCATGCGGAGCGGGAACTCGATGTTGCCTCGCACGGTTTTGTTCGGGTACAAGGCATAGTTCTGGAAGACCATCGCGATTCCGCGCTCTTCGGCGGCAAGCGCGGTGACATCGCGGCCGTCCAACTCGATCGTGCCGGTGGTGGGGGTCTCCAGGCCGGTGATGCAGCGGAGCAAAGTGGTCTTGCCGCACCCGGAGGGGCCGAGCAGCACAGTGATCCGGCCCGCTGGAATGGTGATGTCAACGTGGTCCAGTGCGTAGCCTGCCTCTTTGTCGAAGGACTTGGCTATTTTCCTGCAGTGGACCGTATGACCGAGACCTGAGTGGCCGGGACGTTTGCGCGACGTTTCGGGTCCCGATGACTGCTGGGTGTTCGCTTCGGTCACTTGGACTCTTCCAGGAGGGTGGATGCTTGCTTGGCCGCGTCGTTGAGTGCCTGGCTGGGGCTCTTCGAGCCGCGCAGAGCGAGAATGATTTCCTGTTTGAGCTCGTCGCTGATCTGATTGGACTGCGATCCGGTAAACGTGAATTGGTTGATGGTGTCTGCGAGTTGCTGGTTCCCCGGCGCGTAGAGCGGATTGGTGAAGAAGCCGCCCAGATATTTCTTGTCGCGGGTGGCCACCTGATTCACCGAGGAAAGTCCCGTGGATTTCACGAGTGTAGTGATCGCGGCTGGACTCACCAGGCGTGAGATGACATCGAATGCCTTCTTCTGACGCTGCGCATCTTGATCGAGAAGGACTATGCTGCCGAGTCCTGCGACACATCGACGGGTGCCGCCGTCGGGGATGGGCATGACCGCGGTGCGGAGGTCGAACTTCGATGCCTTGGCAATTCCGACGATTTTCGCCGAGCTGGTGTACAGCATGCCCAGGTCGCCTCGCCCGAAGGCGTCCTCTTCTTGTTGGCCGGTCATGGTCTGGCCGAGGCCGTCCTTGAACAGCTTCGCCCAGAACTGCAGTGCCTCGACACCTGGTTCTTCGTTGAAGGCTGGTGTCATGCCATCGGCGGAGGCCATCCTTCCGCCGTTGGAGTACAGGAAATTCTGGAAGATGAAGTTGTTGCTGTGGTCGTTGCCGAAGGTGACGCCGTACTTGGTCGTCTTCGACTCGACCAGTTGCTGGGCGTACTGGCGGACTTCGGAGAACGTCCTCGGTGGCTTACGCGGATCGAGACCCGCCTTGGTAAAGGCATCCGCGTTGTAGACCAGAATGCAGGTGGAGATGGAGTAGGGCATCGCGTAGAGCTTGCCGTCGACCTTGCAGAGGTCCATGAGGTTGGGAACCATCTGCGCCTGATCGAAACCGCTGGACGAGATGAGGGGGCCGAGGTCGACGGCTCGCTTGGCCGAAACATACTTGCCAAGGTTGTAGCCGCCGATCATGGCGAGCGAGTCGTGCACCCCGGCGGCCAGGTCGGACTGGACCCGCTGATCGACGGAGTCGAAGTTGCCCGGCGTCTTGACCAGCTTGACGGTGCCGGCCGCGTCGGGACCGTAGAGCTTCGACAGCAGGGCCGGCAGGAATCCGTATACGGCGTTGTCGATCACGACGAGTTCCAGCGGATCCTGTCCTGTGCTGGATGAGCCGCCGCCACAGGCGGCCACAAGTCCGCCCAGGCTCAGGGCTCCGGCGCCGGCCAGCAGCGTGCGACGAGAGATATCGACAGACATGCTCAGATACTCACCTTCGGGATGTCGAAGCGGGATCAGTCGAGTCCGCGAGCGAGAGCCAGCCCGCGAACGAAGTGTTTTTGACAGGCCAGGAAGCCGAGAAGAAGTGGGATGACCGCCAGGGTGGCAGCCGCCATCTGAGCCCCGTAGTTGGAGCCGGACTCCTGGGATGCGAAGAGTGAAATTCCGTACGGTACGGTGCCGTGGGTGTTGCTGCGGAGAATGAGGGAGGGCCAGAAAAGATCGTTCCAGTTGTAGATCACGCTGAAGACGGCCAGCGCAAGGATGGCCGGCTTGACGTTGGGAAGAACCACCCGCCACACCATTGCGATGGGGCCGACTCGATCCAGCCGCGCCGCATCGAACAGGCTCTGCGGGATGGAGAGGATGAACTGGCGCATCAGGTATATCCCAAAGCCAGTGCAGGTGTAGGGAACTATCAGGCCGGCGATGGAGTCGTTCAGCCCGGCGTGCGCCAGGATCACATAATTCGGAATCGCGGCGACTTGGGGTGGCACGATAAAGCAGGCGAGCACGATCCAGAACAGAAAGGATTTGCCGCGGAATTGCAGTCGCGCCAACGCGTACCCGGCAGGAACAGCAGTGGCCAGCTGGCAGATAAAGATCAACCCGGTGACGAGAATGCTGTCGAGATAATACCGGCCTCACGGCGCGGCCTGCCAGGCGGCGGCAAAGTTTTCCAGCGTGAGGTGGGAGAGGCCAAGACTGCCGTCGAGAATGTACGGCTCGGGTGTGAAGGCGGAGCGGACCATGAGGTAGAACGGGAAGAGCATCGCAACAGCTCCCCCGGCCAGTACTCCATGAGTAGTGGTCAGGCGTGCGAGGCGGGTCGTGCGGCGGGACAGGGTCATCGCGCGCCTGCCGTTTCCCACCGTCGGCCGAAGCCGCGTAGCTGAACAAACGTGGCAGCCAGGACCAGCAACAACAGAAGCACACTGATCACCGACCCACCGCCCAGATTGCCAAAGGTGATTGCCTGCTGCCACACCAGGAACGACAGCGTGGTACTGGCACGTACCGGACCGCCCGCCGTCATGACCTGGACCTGGTCGAAGACGCTCAGCGCATTGCGGGTCGCCACCACGGCCGCGAACGCAAGCGAAGGCCCCAGCGCAGGAAAACTGACGTGCCAGAAACGCTGCCAGGCTCCGGCATGGTCGAGCCGAGCGGCTTCGACCAGATCAGGGTTCACGTTGTTGAGACCCGCCAGAAACATGATCATGGACGAGCCGATTCCTTGCCAGGCACCGACGAGTGCCACCGCCGGCAGCGCCCACGTCGTCGAACCGAGCCAGCCGCTCACACCGATGACGCGACCGAGCGTGGAGTCGATGACGCCGCTGCTCGGGTAGAACATCCACGACCAGATCACGGACATGGCGGCGAGGGTCGACGCGGCAGGCATGAAATACGCCGTGCGCCACAGTCCGGATCCCTTGCCGAGCGAGTTGATGGCCACGGCAACCAGGAGTCCGGCAATCACGATGACCGGCGCCGTGATCAGCCAGTAAAGAACTGTGTGCCACAGCGCGGGCAGCAACTGTCCCCCGCGAACGAGCGATTGCACATTGCCCAGGCCCACGTAATCGTGCGAACCGGCCAGCAGATCGTAGTGGAACAAGGACAACACGGTCACGATGCCCACGGGCAGCAACACGAACAGGGTGAGCAGGAGCATCGCAGGCGTGAGCAGTATGTAGGGCGCGCAAGCCCGGATGATCCTTCGCCGCCGGGACCCACTTCGCATTGAGTCTTCAGGTCCGCCGGCGTCGGCGTCGCCAGAGGAACGATTGATCTTCTTGCGCCGGTCCGCTGCTCGGGTGACGGTCACTGACCCATCCCGACTACGGCAGCCGGCAGCGTCGTTGCCTCGGCGCCGTAGTGGTCGCCGTCAACGGTGGCCGGCACACGTGTGTCACCAAGGGCCGTACACGTCGCGTCAGTCACGGGATGCCCTCCTTCTCTGAAACGTGCGATCCAAGGGTGCGGTGAATTCCTCAGCGACTTTCCCGCACCCGGGAGCCGCGGCGGGCGACTCTCGCATGACTGGTTCCGTAACGTCTGATGAACGAGACGTCTAGACGGCTAACTGTGTACTACGGTCCTGCCGTGAGCAAAGCTGCCATCCCGAAGACCCCCCTGGACAGGGCCGAGCGCCTGGCCGGACTGGCTGCCGCCGCACGTACCGCACGGCCGGCCCTGATCGACCTGGCCGACGAGGTACTCACTGCCGCGGACGCCGTGATCGTGGAGTACCCCGAGCCCTATGCCGCACCGCTGACCCTGCACACCGCAGTCGGCGAGTCCGACATGGGTGCCGCCGTCGTGACACGTTGCACGGTCCGGATCGACGGCCGCACCGGTTGGGGCCTCGTACTCGGATGGGACCGGCGCGCGTCTCTCGCCGCAGCGGTCCTGGACGGCCGGGGCGGCGAGAAGACCGACGCCCTGGCCCGTGAAGCCCTCGCTGCCGAACAGGAAGCCCGGCAGCAAGAAACCGACCTTGTCCTACTGACCCGAACGGAGCCTGCATGACGTACGCAACACAAGAGGTCGTGGACGGACACGATCACTTTCGGGCGGCGATGGTCGCCCTGTCCTATCCAGGCCGTCGCATCCCCATCGAGAACGCGCCCGACACTCCCCAGGACCGCATCGGCCGGCAGATCCTGCGCGCGCTGTACGACGACGGCGCGCCCGTCACCACGGTCACCGCAGAAGGAACGACGACCGGCGCAACACCCGAAGAAGCCGACGTCCTCATCGTGGACGGCAACACCTCCTACGGGCTGTTGGACCGGATACCACGCGGCACCGAGGAATACCCGGAGCGTGGCGCAACGGTCATCTATCTCGTCGAGGGGCTGCCGGATGCGACGCGGCTCCAGCTGACCGGTCCCGGCGTGGACGGAGACCTGGAGGTACGCCTGCCTCTCAGCCCCGACGATGTCGCCGCCCGTAACGCGGCCTGTCAGAAGTGGCCGACGGGTATCGACCTTCTCCTGGCCGGTGACGGTTGGGTCACCGGCCTGCCGCGCACCACGTCCATTCAGCGGGTGGAACGATGAGCTACTCCAGCGTCAAAGAGGACACCGCCGCGATCGCCGCCGCACAGAGACTGGCCGCGGGACGTCAGACCCCAGGAGCCCCGGGCGCCCTGGCCACACAGCTCCCCCTGTTGCTCGACCAAGTACAGGGCGAGGCCGGGCTGTTCGCGCCGGACCTGGCCGAGCGCGCGCTCATCCAGACACAAGGGGATGTCGGCCGGGCAGTAGGTCTGCTGCGGGGCTGGGCCGCCGTCCTGCCCCGCCTGGCCACCCCCGTGCTCAGCGCTGAAGACGTACGGGTCGTGCGGCGATTGACACCCGCTTTTCGCAATCCGGAGCACGGACAGTACCTCGGTGCATCGCCGGATCACGCCTCGCGACTGCTTCAGACCGACGACGAGCCCGCTGCAGAACCGGCTGCGAGCGAGGAACCAGTCGCAGAAGCGGTGGATGACCCGCCCGGGCAGAATCTGCCCGACTTTCCCCGCGCGATGGCGGACCTTGAGGCCAGCGGTACGGTCAAGCATGACGCCGGGGCGCACTCCGCCTCGCACAGCGCTCTGCTTGCCGCGCTCGCCCAAGGGGACACCGGTGCGCTGACGACGATCGCCTATGCGGCCGCGCGGACCTTCGGCAGCCAGCGTGAACCGATCATCGGAGAGCTGCGCGCAGGCTACGCACCCGTCCAGGTCGTCCTTCCGGACCTCGGTGTGCCGATCACACTCGGCGAAGTACCTGTCTGCACTGCCGAGTTCGTCGTCGGACACCGGCATACCTCATCAGGTCAGAAGGACGCTCCCGCCGGCCGGTTCTATCTCGGCGCCGGCACGACGATCGGGCATCTGGAGCGTCGTTCGATAAGCGCCGCTCTGCTCGATGCGACATGCAGCCGGGACGGCGCTGCGGACGATGTCGGTCTTGGCATGTTGGCAGACCCGGAACTCCTCGTCCCACTGCTTGACGGCGCGGCGGCGTGCGGCCACGTCGAACACTTCAAACTGCCACACCATGTGCAGTTCCAGTCCCAACTCGATCCGGACGCGCCCGCCGACGATTTCTTGGAGGATCACGAAGCGTGAACACGATGCAACTGCTGGACCAACAGCCTCCTGCGGAGGCCGGCTACCGGTTCGGCTACCTGGACGAGCCATCCAAGCACGTGATCCGGCAGGCAATCCTCAAGGCCATCTGTCTCCCAGGACACCTGGTGCCGTTCGCGTCCCGGCATATGCCGGTTGCCCGGGGTTGGGGCAGCGGCGGACTACAGGTGACATTGGCCACCATCACGCGAAACGACACCGTGAAGGTCATTGACGAGGGCGACGACGAGACCGCGAACGCGATCGGGCTGCGTGACCTCATAGCCCGCACCTGCGGTGTGGACACGACGACCGATGCCGGCAAGGCAACGGTCATTCAAAGCCGCCACCGGATCCCGGAGACAGACCTCGCCGAAGGACAAGTGCTCGTATTCCAGCTTCCCTACGGGGACCCACTGCGGTCCATGACCTCGAATTCGATCGTGATGAGCCCCAGCGAACGCCGACGCATGCACGCGGAGGGCGACTACGACCAGGTCTGGCTGGGGTTGTTCGAGCAGACGCTGCAAGCAGGCCGAGCCCGCTCCAGTCTCAGTCATCCGGTGGAGGTCAACGGTGGATACACGGTCACCGTGGCGAGCCCCCGCTGGGACCTCCCACGACTCAACAATGCCCGGTTCATATCGTTGTTCGGCATGGGTCGGGAAGGATACGTATTCGCCATCCCCCCCTACACCAAGGCTGTCCCCTTGAGCTTCGAGGACCGCCCGTTCGTCATCGAGAGTTTCTCCCAGCCCTGCGACCGTTGTGGCAGCACATCCTCATACCGCGTCAAGCAACACGTCAACGGCACCGAGGCGCTGGTCTGCACCGACGTCGACGCCTGCACCCGCCGGCAGGTGTCCGCGTGACGGATCCGTATCTGCACGTGGACCAGCTCACCATCCGCTACGGAGCAGGCTGCCCGAGCTGCCGCGACGGGCTGGGTCCGGAACCGAACGTGCCCTTGTGCTCGTACTGCGGGAGCCTCACCGGATGCCGCGACGTCACCTTCACCGTGGACCGTGGCGAGGTGGTCGGCATCGTCGGCGAATCCGGGTCCGGTAAATCGACGCTGCTGCGGGCGCTCGCGTTGGCAGTGACCCCGACCTCCGGAACGATCAGCCTCGGTGGGCAGCGCATCAGTGACCTCGCGGGCCGCGCCCGCCGCCGAACACAGATCACCGACATTGGTGTCGTCGAGCAAGCATCCAGCGACATACTGGACCCTGGGAACTCTGCTCTGGCCAACGTTGCCGAACCCCTGCTGGCACGAGGATGGCGGCGCTTCGACCGGATCCGCGCCGAAGCCACGGCACGGCTGGAGGAGACCGAGATCCCCGGCGATCGCATGCTCGAACCCGTCCACACCTTCAGCGGAGGGATGCGGCAGCGCGTCCAGATCGCCCGGGCCTTCGCCGGCGCACCCCAGTTGGTCCTGCTGGACGAACCCACCAACGGACTCGATGTGTCCGTGCAAGCTCGCGTACTCGACCTCATTCGGCGCCTGGTCGCCGACAAGGGCACGACGATGCTCATCGTCTCGCACGACCTCGCCACCGTACGCATCCTGGCTCAGCGCACACTGGTGATGTCAGCCGGACGAGTCGTCGAAGCCGGGATGACCGATCAGATACTCCAAGACCCTCAGCACCCCTACACCCAGCTGCTGGTGAGTTCCCAACTATGAATACCCTGAGCATTCGTGGGCTGAGCAAGAGCTTTCACAGCCACCTGCGCCATGACATCACCACAGTCCAGGTCCTGCGCGGTGTCGACCTCGACCTCGAACCGGGGACCTGCACGGCGCTCACCGGCGCCAGCGGATCAGGCAAGACGTCCTTGCTGCGGTGCGTTTGGCGCACGTACCGGCCCACCAGCGGAACGATCACGCTCCGCGCCCCGGGCCGTGAACTCGACCTTGCCAACGCCGATGACCAGGCCATCATCTCGGCCCGGCGCAGCGTGATGAGCAGTGTGACCCAGTTCCTCGACGTCATCCCACGCGTCCCCGCCGTCGACCTGGTCGCAAGCCGCGGCGCCAGCCACGAGGGCGCACGCGATCTGCTCCGGCGCGTCGGTCTGCCGGCAGAGCTTGTCGACCAACCGCCGGCAACCTTCTCGGGTGGACAGAAGCAGCTGGTCAATATCGCTATGGGCCTGGCCGCCCCGGGACATCTGCTCCTCCTGGACGAGATAACCGCATCCCTCGACCACACCCGGCGCTCCGATGTACGCGCCGCGCTACGCCGGCACAAGGACGCGGGAGTCACCATGCTCGCCGTCGTTCACGACAGCGACGCCCTCGGCACATTGGTCGACCGTGTCGTCGAACTTCGAGACGGAAAGGTTCTCACCGCATGATCAGCCTTCGAGCCCGTCGTATCGCCACTCCCGAACAGGAACTGCGTGGCCACTGGGTGACCATCGACGACGGGATGATCATCGGCGTGACGCCCGGGCCGATGCCCGGCGCCGAGCAGCTCGACCTCGGCGACGTCGACCTGCTCCCCGGACTGATAGACCTGCACTCGGACTGTCTTGAGCGCCACCGATACCCCCGCCCGAGCGCAGAGGTTGATCTTCCCGCCGCCCTGCTCGCCCTGGACGCCGAAGCCGCCGCCAACGGCATCACGACCAATTTCGTCTGCGCTTCCTTCGAGGAGGACACAGCCAAGGGCCGCACGAACAAGAACGCCCTCGATGTCGTCAGCACCCTGGAAGGGTGGAACCCGCGTCTGCGGGTCGACCACTACGTACATGCCCGAGTCGAACTGTGGCAGGCCGACCTCGACATCGTCCGGGAGGCGTTGACGCACCCCAGAACAAAGCTCGTGTCCTATATCGACAACCATTCGGCCGCCAACCGACCTGTAGCGCTCGACAACGTCCGGCACACGATCTGGCGTCAGACGCACCCGGATGACAACACGACGGATTCCATACCGGTCGGCATCGTGGAGGAGGTCCGCCGCTACGTCTGCGCTCTCGCTCACGACAGCGGTCTGGTCCTTGCCTCACACGATGATCCCACCCGCGCCGCCGTCATCACGGCCGCCCAGCTCGGTGCCGACATCATCGAGTTCCCCACGACATCCGAAGCAGCCGATGCGGCAGGCGCCGAGGGGCTCGCCATCGTCATGGGCGCACCCAATGCGGCTCGCGGCGCCTCGCGAGTGGGACGGCTCTCCGCCCGCGCCGCTGTGAAAACGGGGACACTGACCGCCCTTGTCTCCGACTATCACCCCCCGTCCCTGCTCGCTGCGATCTACGCGCTTGAAGACAGCGACATCTGCTCGTGGAACGATGCGGTCAAGCTGGCCACCACGGGACCGGCCGGCCTCGCACGCCTGACTGACCGAGGAGCCGTCACACCTGGTCGACGTGCTGATCTCATCGCAGTCGCCAGACATGACAGGTACCCGGTTGTTCACACCATGTGGCGAAACGGCGAAAGTCGGCCGGCGGCGCCCCTGGGAGCCAACCATCGCTGACCGAAAACTCATCTCACGCATTCTTGCCCGGCTTGCCCGGCAAATGGCATGAAAGGGAGGACCGATGGCTGACCCATTCGAACAACAAAGTCCCACTCCTCTACCAGACACCCCTCGGCAGTTCTACGTTGGCGGCCGATACCATGGCGAACCCGGCAATCGGGTAATGGCCGGGCAGATGTACGTCGAGGAATGGCAACCGAAGGCACCCCGACAACCGTTCCCGCTCGTCCTGGTGCAGGGCGGTGCACAGACCGCGACAAACTGGATGACCACACCAGACGGCCGACCAGGCTGGAAAGATATCTTCCTGAGCCACGGCTTTCCTGTGTATCTCATCGACCAGCCCGCGCGGGGCCGCTCCGTCTGGCATGACGGCATCAACGGCACACAGATACGTCTCACTGCCGAGACCGTCGAGAAGATGTTCACCGCCACCTCACGACTTGGGCACTGGCCACATGCCCACCAACACACGCAGTGGCCCGGCACCGGACGCATGGGCGACCCCAGCTTCGACGCGTTCTACGCAACCCAGGTGCCCTACTTGGCGGACTTCGCAGAGACCGAGAACGTCTTCCGCGACGCCGCTGCGAACCTTCTGGATCAGATCGGTCCAGCCGTGGTGGTCACTCACTCTCAAGCCGGCTCCTCCGGCTGGGTTCTGGCGGACGCCAGGCCGGGGCTTGTCCGCGCCATCGTTGCCGTCGAGCCTTACGGCCCTCCGTTCGCTCCCGCCGGCGCCGGCTTCCAACGGGTTGACGCCATGCTTGAGAACGCTCCGCGAGGTAATGCCGACTGGGGGATCACTCATACCCCGTTGACGTACCACCCGCCGGTGACTGATCCCGCGGAACTACGCACGACGTGGGAAGCCCAGACGCGCGGTCACCATGGAGCAGGCAGTCAGCCACCCGCGGCTCTGCCGAAACTGACCTATCTGGCTGATGTACCAACGCTCGTCCTTACCGGTGAGGCTTCGTACCACTCCGATTTCGACCACCTCACCGTCGACTATCTCCGGGCAGCCGGTGTACCCGTCACCGCATGGCAGTTGGCCGACCATGGCATTCACGGAAACGGTCACATGATGATGTGCGAAGAGAACAACGCCGAGATCGCGAACCTCATCACGAAGTGGCTCTCGGACACCGTGACGGGCGCGGCGGCATGACCGACACGCTGGTCCGACAGATTGCCTCGGCTCGTACGCCGCTGTTCGTCCCAGACAACCGATGCGACCGCTGCACCAAGGCCGCCGCCAGCGGTACGGGCAGGTCCTCGCCGCACCGCATGCACCGCATGCACCGCACGTACCTGCCGGACTCCGGTTCCGCACAAGCCGCACAAGCCGCACAAGCCGCACAAGCCGCACAAGCCGCACACGAGCACAGCATGCCAACCGTTGCAGGAGGTGACGCGGTATGAGCGGCCGGATCTCATGGCCGGTGCCCGAGCCGCGTCTGCCCTCCGACGTCCACCCCGTGCTGGCCGCCGCGACCCGAGCCGCTGCGAACGCCTTCCGTAGCGCGCGCGAGACCTACGACCGGGCCCAGCTGGCCGAGAAGGTCCAGGTGGGCGCGGACGGCACGCCGACGATGCGGCTGGACATCCTGGTGGACACCGCGCTCGCCGAGGTCGCGGACGCCCACCGGATCAATCTGCTCAGCGAGGAACTCGGCAGCATCGACAACGGCTCCGCCGTCACCCTCGTCACCGACCCGGTGGACGGCACGGCGAACGCCGCCTCGGGCGTCCCGCTGTCCGCCTTCGCCGGCGTCATCGCGGTGGACGGCGTACCGGTCGAGGCGCTGACCTGCTGGCTGGACACCGGCCGCTGCTGGCACACGGTGGCAGGACAGCCGACGCCGTACCGCACCAGCGGACGCACCGGGCTGGACGGTGCGGCGGTGAGCCTGCTGCGGCCACAGCCGCACATCGCCGACGGCTGGTGGCGGGTGGCGACACGCGCCGCCAGAATCCGCGTCCTGTCGACGAGCTGCCTCGAAGCGATGCTGGTGGCCGAGGGGTCGACGGACGCGTTCGCCGACGCCGGCTCCGACACCCACCGGATCGTGGACCTGGCCGCCGCCATGGTGACCGTCCCCGCGGCCGGCGGCACTGTCGTCGATGTGCACGGCCGCACCATCGAGATCGACCCCGACCTCACCCGCCGCTGGTCAGGCGTGATCGCGGCCACCCCGCAACTCGCAGAGCAACTGGCCGAGACCATCCGCGGAACAGAACGGCGACGCCCCAGCGGCGGGTGACCACGCCGAACGGCATACACCCAGCTCAGCACGCCGACGGCGCACACCGACGGCGGCTGACAGTAGGTCGGGCACCGCGACGGGTCCGCGGTGCCCGACCCTCAACAACGTGATGACGCCAGCAGCGGACAGAGATATTTACTGAGGCTTCGGCACAGGCTTGCACATCACCCGGTCCGGCCGCAGTCGGCCGAGGGTCTCGGCCCACAGGCCGACGAGAAGAAAGGCCATGCGCGACCGCATTTCCAGCCGAGGTGTGTTGTGTTCCTTCTACAGGGAGTGTTCGATCGTGATGTCGGCCATCACATCGAGTGCTTTGGTGGACGCTTTGGGGCGGCGGACCGCGATGCCGACG